>JBIIEY010000070.1:0-8304 GCA_044237595.1 Burkholderiaceae bacterium
CGACCACCAAGCGCTAGTGTGAGCGCATCAATAAGAATGGATTTGCCTGCGCCAGTTTCGCCAGTAAACACGGAAAAGCCAGCCGAAAGATCGATTTCTATTGCATCGACAATGACGAAATCATGAATGGCCAGGGTGCGCAGCATGTTGACAATGAATTTGAATCGGCAAGGTAGGGGGAATCAGGCAGGCCACCATGGGCTGGCGACTTTACTGAAACGTCATTTTAGCTGACCGAGCACGGAGGGATATTCGTTCCAGTGCAGTTTCTCACGCAAGGTATCGAAATAATTCCATCCTTCGGGATGAAGGAAGGTCACGGTGTGCGCTGATCGACGGATCAGCACACGATCATGCTGAGCAAGACTGGTCAGTGATTGCATATCGAAATTGACACTACTCTCACCCGCGCTGACGAGCTCAATACTGATTTCATGATTATCAGAGAGCACAATCGGCCGGTTCGACAAGGCATGCGGCGCGATCGGCACCAGCACCACACCGCCGAGCTCGGGCTGCAGTATCGGCCCGCCGGCCGCTAGCGCATAGGCGGTTGAGCCCGTCGGCGTGGACACAATCAGCCCGTCCGAGCGCTGGTTGTACATGAAATGGCCATCCACTTCGACACGCAGCTCAACCATGCCCGCACCGGCGCCGCGCGAGACCACCACGTCATTGAAGGCCAGACCATGAAAAATCTGCTGACCATCGCGCACCACCACACCCTCGAGCAGCGTACGCCGCTCGGACGTGAGCTTGCCGTCCAGAATTTCGCCCAGCACCGACAGCATGTGTTCCGATGCAATATCGGTCATAAAACCCAAACGGCCTTGGTTGACGCCTATCAGCGGCACACCAAAAGAAGCGAGCTGACGCGCAATACCCAGCATCGTGCCATCGCCGCCAACCACAATGGCAAGATCGGCGCGCTTCCCAATCTCTTCAGGCGTAACAGACAAAGCTTTAAGACGCTGGATGTCGCGCGCAGTTTCATCTTCAAAAACAACCCGATGCCCGCGAGCTTCCAGAAAACCGGCGAGCTCAAGCACCGAGCCCTTGCCGCTGGACTCGCCATGTTTGCCGATGATCGCAATCGTGTGAAAACGACCGGTTGGAGTGGGGCTAGAATTCGACATGCACGGGATTAGACCATAATTGGCGGTTTGACTGAATCACCGGAAACCACCATGAACACCCCCGCACACGAACCCATTCGGGCTTTGCTGTTTGATCTCGATGACACTTTGTGGCCAATTACCCCGGTGATTGAACGCGCCGAGACGCTGCTGTTCGATTGGCTCAGCGAACAGGTGCCGCTGGTAACGAAGCAATACACCATAGCCGCCATGCGCGCGCGTCGCAGCGAACTGATGGCCGCACATCCGCGGTTCCGGGTCGATCTCTGGGCACTGCGTCATGCAGCGCTGCATGAAGCCTTTGAGGCATGCGGCGCTGATACAACGCGCATTGAAGAGGCCATGAACGTGTTCACCATTGCGCGTAATCAGGTCACGCTGTTCGATGACGTCACCGTTTGCCTGCCCCGGCTGGCAGAGCGGATTATGCTGGGTTCGCTCACCAACGGTGCAGCTGATTTGCGGCAGATCGGTCTGGATCATCACTTCAGCGTGTCACTCGCCGCGCATGAAATTGGTCGCGCCAAGCCAGATCCTGCGGTGTTTCATGCAGCCTGCGAGGCACTCGCACTCCCGCCTTCGCAGGTGGCTTACGTGGGAGACGACTTGCGACTCGACGTGGAGGGCGCGCAAAAGGCCGGGCTCATCGGCCTCTGGATGAACCGAATTGGCGCTGCCAAACCAGCAGAACAGGCGCACATCGAACCAGACGCCTCGCTCACATCGTTACATGAACTTGAACAATGGCTGCATCTGCGCAGCACTAAGCATCAAGAGTCTTTATCAAAATAAGCGTCGCGAAGCAGCGCGGTCGCTGGCAAGGCGGTGGCGCCGCAGACAGTACTGGCGTACGGCAAGGCGCGCTCAACGCGGGCAGCGGCGTTTTGATAAAGACTCTTCTGGCGGACGACGCTTACTATCGCTAGAATAGATCACATGCAACTCGATATTCGCGCACAAACACTGCTAAAAGCACTGGTTGAACGCTACATAGCTGACGGTCAACCTGTCGGCTCACGCGCCCTGGCAAAAATTTCCGGTCTGGATCTCTCGCCGGCGACGATACGCAACATCATGTCCGACCTTGAAGAGCTGGGGCTGGTAGCCAGTCCCCACACCTCGGCAGGTCGCGTACCGACACCGCGCGGCTATCGTCTGTTTGTGGATAGTTTGCTCACCGTACAAAGTATTGACGAGAGCACGTTGGAATCGCGGTTTCAGTCGGGCGCATCCCCACAAAAAATCATCGCGAGTGCGGCCCAGGTATTGTCATCGCTATCCCAATTTGCCGGCGTGGTGCTCACCCCCCGACGGGAAATGCATTTCCAGCAGATCGAATTCCTCAGACTCTCTGAAAAACGTATTTTGCTGGTCATCGTGGCGCCGGATGGCGATGTGCAAAACCGCTTGATGCTAACCGAGATCGATTACACGCCCGCACAACTGGTGCATGCGGCCAACTACATCAACCAGCACTATGCGGGACTCTCTTTTGATGATGTGCGCATACGACTGAAAGAAGAACTGAAACAGCTGCAAAATGACATGACCCGTCTGATGCAGGCAGCCGTTGAAGTGGGAAGCGATGCCATGACCAGCGGCGGGGAAGACATCGTGATTTCCGGCGAGCGTAACCTGCTGTCGATTGAAGATTTGTCATCGAACATGAGCTCGCTGCGCAAACTCTTCGACATCTTCGAGCAGAAAACCACGCTTACCGCTTTGCTCGACATGTCCAGCAAGGCCACCGGTGTGCAGATTTTCATCGGTGGCGAATCACAACTGATGCCGCTCGAATCCATGAGCGTGGTGACCGCCCCCTATGAGGCGAATGGCAAGATCGTTGGAACGCTCGGTGTTATAGGCCCCACCCGGATGGCCTACGAACGTGTGATTCCTATTGTCGACATCACGGCAAGACTGCTGTCGAACGCTCTGTCGCATCCCTGAACAGGCGGGCAGCCGCCTCAGGTTCGGTGCGGACAATTATCCTTCACGCAATTACCGTAAAGAGCAAGCGCGTGCTCGGTCAGCTGGAAACCTCGCTCCTCGGCGATACGGTGCTGACGTTTTTCAATTTCGTCATCGAAAAACTCTTCCACCAGCCCGCAATCCAGACACACCAGATGGTCATGATGCGAGCCTTCGTTGAGCTCGAAAACCGCCTTGCCGGACTCGAAATGATTACGACTCAGCAGCCCGGCCTGCTCAAATTGGGTCAGCACCCGGTAAACGGTTGCCAGACCGACATCTAGATTTTCAGCCAGCAGAAGCTTGTAGACATCCTCCGCAGACAGGTGACGCACAGCGCTGCCCTGGAAGATTTCAAGGATTTTCAGTCGAGGAAGCGTGGCCTTCAATCCACTGGATTTCAGGTCGGAGGGGTTAGTCGGCATGATTTCGCTTCAGGTAAGGTGAACTGCTTTATCATATAGCGTTTTGGCCAGTACGCTCAATTCACCTTCTGAACACCATGATTCTGTCGTTCGCGCGTCCAATGAAAAATGTATTGCTGATCGCGCTCACCGCCATCAGCCTGAACGGCTGCTCGACTGCGAGCAAATTGTTTTCCAGCACGCCAGCGACAACCGAAGCCGCAGGTGATGGCGGCGGTATCGTTCAGACCGTGCAAAAATCAAAACTTTTCGGCGTGGTACCAGTCTACCGCCCCGACATCCAGCAGGGGAATTTCATCTCCAAAGAGATGGTAGCCCAACTGAAAGTGGGCATGACGCCCGAACAAGTACGCTTTGTGCTCGGTACCCCGCTGCTCACCGACTTGTTCCATGACACCCGCTGGGATTATCCCTTCCGCATCCGTAAAGGTGATGGCGAAATCACCAGTAGCCGGGTCGTCGTATTCTTCAAAGAAGGCCGCGTCTCGCATTTCGAAGGCGGTGATCTGCCCGAAGAAAATGACTACCTGCTTCGTATCGCAGCACCACAAAACAAATAACAAGCTCTCAAGCTCTCTGTCTGATGAATGCTATGAAAATCGCCGTGGCTGGCGCATCCGGCCGCATGGGTCGAATGCTGATCGAGGCCATCGCCGCTGATGCTGATGCCAAACTTACCGGTGCGCTCGATGTATCCAGCGCTCCCAGCATCGGTACCGACGCGGCATCATTTCTCGGCCAACCTGCGGGCGTCTTGATAGAAGCCGACCTCTCGCGCGGTCTGGCTGACGCCGATTACTTGATCGACTTCACCCGCCCGGAAGGCACGCTGCGTCACTTGGCTCACTGCGCCGAGCATGGCATCAAGATGATCATTGGTACCACCGGTTTTGATGATGCAGGCAAGGCGGCCATCGCCGATGCCGCAAAAAAAACAGCCATCGTGTTCGCGCCCAACATGAGTGTCGGCGTGAATGTCACCATGAAACTGCTGGAGCTGGCAGCAAAAAGTTTTGCTCACGGCTACGACATCGAAATTATCGAAGCCCATCACCGCCACAAAGTCGATGCGCCCTCAGGCACCGCACTGAAAATGGGCGAAGTCATCGCTGACGCACTCGGACGTGATCTGAAAAAGGTCGGCGTTTTTGCGCGCGAAGGCGTGACGGGTGAGCGAGACCCCTCATCAATCGGTTTTGCCACCATACGCGGTGGCGACATCGTGGGTGACCACACCGTACTGTTTGCCGGCATTGGTGAGCGCATAGAAATTACCCACAAGTCTTCCAGTCGCGTGACCTACGCCCATGGCAGTCTGCGCGCCGCGCGTTTCCTGCAAAGTAAAACCACGGGCCTGTACGACATGCATGACGTACTGGCTCTGCGCTAACAGCGCAGCCGCCGGTACTGCAGTCGCCCATGATGACCCAACGCTCAGGTATTGCTGCTGCCATCGCAGTCGCGCTGCATGGCCTGATGCTATTGCTGCTGATGTCCGGCATCATTCAAATCCAGCACAAGGTACCCGAGAAGCCGCCTGTCGTAGTGGAACTCGTATTGCCACCCAAACTGATCGAGCCGCCAAAACCCATACCACCGAAGCCCGAACCGCCTAAGCCTTTACCACCAAAGCCCGAGCCGCCGAAGCCCGTACCACCGAAACCCGAGCCACCCAAGCCTGAACCAAAGCCTGAACCGAAGCCCGAGCCAAAGCCTGAACCGAAGCCCGAGCCAAAGCCTGAGCCGAAGCCCGAGCCAAAGCCCGAGCCAAAGCCTGAGCCGAAGCCTGAGCCGAAGCCTGAGCCGAAGCCTGAGCCAAAGCCTGAGCCAAAACCCGAGCCAAAACCCGAGCCGAAGCCCGAGCCGAAGCCCGAGCCGTCGAAACCGGAACCACTACGGCCAGAGCCCGCACCACAGCGCCCGGCAGCACCAAACCCAACACCCCCGGCGCCTGCACCTGCGCCGAGCCCTGCGCCTGCACCGACGCCGGCACCTGCACCTGCGCCCCGTCCTGCCGCGCCGGCAGCCACGTCTCCCGCGCCCGCTGCGTCTGCGCCCGCGCCGGCCTCGTCATCAAAAACAGGGGTCAGCATCCCTGCCAGCTACGCGACGAGCAATGCCAAGCCGGTATATCCAGCCATGTCCAAACGACTGAATGAGCAAGGGACCGTGGTTTTACGCGTTCAGGTCAAGAGTGACGGCACGGCTGGGCACATCGAAGTAAAATCGTCGAGTGGTTTTCCGCGTCTGGATCAGGCAGCGATTGACGCCGTAAAAACCTGGCACTTCAACCCAGCCACCGTCGATGGAAAATCCGTCGAAGAGTGGTATCAGGTGCCCATTACCCTTAAACTCCAAAACTGATGAAGCACTGATCAATACGTGGATTTTTCAGCATCTCCCTACCTAATTTCCGCAGGCTTTCCGAGAACCGATCCGAATGAACGAAACACTGAACCCGAATTTGGGCTTTGCGCATTACTGGGCGCAAGGCGATGCCATCACCCACACCGTCGCGTATCTGCTGCTGCTGATGTCGATCGCGAGCTGGTTCTATATTGTGTCCAAGGCCTTGGCCTCCTGGCGCATACGCCGCAGCGCAAATGCCGTCGAGCACTTCTGGGATGCACCTAGCATGGAAGATGCGATCACAGCACTCAGTCATGCCGACACCGAGCAGGTCTACGCGCCGTTGGCCACACACGCCTTCAAGGCCGTCAGCGTAAAAGCCAACAGCGCCTCGCTCAACGCAAGCGTTGATCCCGGTGAGCTCGTCACGCGCACACTGCGTCAGCAAATCAATCGCGTGTCCTCACGCCTCGAGAGTGGGCTGACATTACTGGCATCGGTCGGCTCTACCGCACCTTTCGTGGGCCTGTTCGGTACTGTCTGGGGTATCTATCACGCGCTGGCCGCCGTCTCGACATCGGGCACTATCCAAATCGACAAAGTCGCCGGCCCAGTGGGTGAGGCGCTGATCATGACCGCGATTGGTCTGGTCGTAGCGATTCCGGCAGTGCTGGGCTACAACGCCTTCACTCGGGTCAATCGCATCACCTTGTCCGAGCTGGATGCCTTCGCACACGATCTGCACGCGCATCTGACTACCGGCTCAAGGATCAGTACGCGGCGCAAGAAAGCCGAACCTACTCAATAAAAGGCGCAAATCATTATGGCATTCGGCGGATTCAACGAGAGCAATCATCAGGCACCAATGGCAGACATTAACGTCACGCCCATGGTGGACGTCATGCTGGTGCTGCTCGTGATCTTCATCATCACGGCACCACTTTTCACGCACGCGATCAAACTCGACTTGCCTAACGCGCCTTCGCAAGCAGCGCCAGAAAAACCGGAAACCATCACGCTGGCAATCAACGCCGAGGGCCAGCTTTTCTGGAACAACGCGCTTGTGACCCAGGATGAACTGGCCATGCGCTTCAACACTGCCTCACAAAAAAAACCGCAGCCCGAATTGCATCTGAGAGCCGATAAATCCACCCGTTATGAAATCATCGCGCAGGTGATGGCTTCGGCTCAGGGTAACGGCATGACCAAGATTGGATTCGTGACCGAACCCAAGTCAGCGGGAAAATAACGCCCACTCTCCAACTCTGTGTGGGCGTCATCCCGGCTTCACATCGCCATCGAAAGCTGCAATTGCAATTCGGCCCTTCAATCTTCATCCCAGCGCTTTCGCTGGGATGGCGGTAGAAATTTCACGGTCGCCTGAACAACGACCAGCATCAATGTCCTTGGCTTACTGGCTGAGGTTGTCCGTCGCCCCACCTTTGCCAAACTTGACAAAAAACCGCCAAACCGCACCCAGCGCGACCGGCACCACGGCCGCAGCCACACCGATCAGTACGATGGTATTGAGGTGATCTCTAATCACGGGGATATTGCCAAAGAAGTAGCCACCCATTACCAGCACCACCACCCAAAGCACTGCACCAGTGATGTTATAGATCTGAAAGCGCGCCAGACTCATGCCGGAGACACCTGCCACAAAAGGCGCAAAGGTTCGCACCACGGGCAACCATCGGGCTATGACAATCGTCTTGCCGCCATGCTTGTCAAAAAAAGCGTGTGTCTTTTCCAACGACTGCCTGTCCAGCCAGCGATAGTTGCGGGTATAGACTTGTTGACCGATTGCGCGACCCACGTAGTAATTCACGGTATTGCCGATGACTGCGGCGAGTATCAGCAGCACGATAAGCAGTCCGGCATGCATCGCGCCGTTCGCACAGAACGCACCACCCACGAACAACAGCGTGTCACCTGGCAAAAAAGGGAAAACCACCAGACCCGTTTCTGCAAAAACAATCGCAAACAACACGGCATACACCCAGGGTCCGTAGGCCAACAGCATCGTGTCCAACGATTTATCGACATGAAGCACGAGGCTTAGAAGTTGTGAGAATTCCATTATCCGCCTGAGGGAAACCACGAAAAGCGCCGATGATACACGCTGGTTCTGCCAATGGCATTACAGAGCGCGCATGAAAAGTGTTCTGCCACCCTCGGTATAATCAGCCGATGCCTCAAACGACCAACAACTCCCTCCCTGCCGAACGCGTCATTCGACCGCTGCCTGATCAACTGATTTCGCAGATTGCGGCAGGCGAGGTCATTGAGCGCCCATCTGCCGTCGTAAAGGAGCTGCTGGAAAACGCACTGGATGCAGGCGCAACACAAATTACCATCAGGCTTGAAGCAGGCGGCGTCAAAAGAATCGCCATCACCGACAACGGCTGCGGCATACCGCCCGA
>JBIIEY010000072.1:0-8294 GCA_044237595.1 Burkholderiaceae bacterium
TTTTTCCTTTCTTCGAGGATAGCTCGCGAAGTGGCTGGGCCGATACCTGCCACGCCGTCCAGCTGCGCCTGATCAGCTGAATTAATTTCCACTGCAGCGAAGGCAGTTTGCGCACCTATCAGTGCTGCAATGATCGCGATGAGGCTAGCTAGTTTTTTCAGCATAAATTTTCTCCTGTCGAGGTTATGGAACATATAAAAATCTGGCCCTGACAACGTCATCCAAGCCTTGATCTGTTAGGCACCGCTCCTTACCGGAGAAAGAAGCCATGCCGACTCGTATTTAACTCCAATAGGGCTCTATTTTTGATGAGAAAAACCATGATTAATTTGCATGAGGATGATTACCGGCTTGAATAGCCTTTAATCGCCAAAAGACGCCAAAATCATTCTCTTGAAGGACGCCGCTGGTCACTTGCTCTGCATTAGAAATGAGCTATTTCTGAGCGTAAAAAAATTACTTGCGCTCTAATTAATAAAAAAAACAGGATGCCAAGATAAAGAAAAGTATCCGTCACACCACACCACTCATTGGATGAATGCAATCAAGCACATCGGATATTTCGCTTGGATTGGGCAGACTTAGCCTTTGTTTTTCTTTAATCCCTGCACCAAATCATGACTTTTTACGAATGAGCAGCCCCAAGAAATGTGCTGAAAACAAGTCAAAAATTCCAAATAAAAATGATTTTTAAGCTCGGTCTCATGAGAATTTTTTACAACACTTAAAAAACTAATTGGCTTGATGAAATTTTCTTCTATTAATTTTCAAGGAACCCAGAAAGAAAATCGTTACTAAAAATAAAAATATACTTTGAATTCCGGCCTAGTTTTTTGATTTAAGAGATCGCAAAAAACTTCAAAGATTAGTAACAGAATAAAGTCTTTTACATTATAAAATTTTTATTGATAACGAATTTCGAGGAATACCATGCTTGCCTCCAGGATAGCCAGTCTGTTTACCAGAACCGAGATCACTAAAAATCCAGAGCCAACAAAATCCAAGCTAGTTCGAGACAAGAGCTCAATAGAAGATAAACGTACGGCTGCTTCAGTTCATGTAAGTCAGCAGCTTGATGACGAGTCAACAAAAAATATTAAATATCAATTTAAGGAAAGGCCAGTGCCCAACGACTTAGATACTCAATCAGAAAAATTAAATACTACATATCAATTTAACCAAAATGATTCAAAAACATTACAAAGCGAAGCGCCAATATCCGAAACAAATACTACGCCTGAAATACCGGAAGAAACCATATACAACAGAACTTTTTCGAATTTATATAAAGGATTTTTAGCTAGGCTTCCAGAGAAAGGGAGGGAGTTAGGCGAAACTTATAAATTGAATGAATGCGAAATGGCAGCCATAGTCTGCTACACAGGAAAAGATCATCATGAAATTAATTCAACGTTACGATCATTGACTGGAAAAGATGTTGATTTTTACAAAGCAGATAGTTTGAAATCTTTTGGAGTGAATGAGCATTTATCAGAAATAATAAGCGACCTGTCGAATGGCTTGAAGAAACTTCCTCCAGCTCGAACTGACAGCAAGTCTTCTTATGGTCTTGGACGGGATATCACTCTAGAAGGCGATGCACTCAACCGAATGAAAGAAGGAGAAGTAATATGCGATCGAATGTTTACCTCAACCACAACAAGATTGGAGCAAACTGTTGAAAACAAATGGTGGGGCAATGATCAGGTATGGTCAATCCATCAACGTGTAAACGGTAATGGTCGTGATATTGCTGCATTTAGCGGATTTGCTGGTGAAGGCGAAATTCTGTTTCTTCCAGACACAAAATTTTTAATTACCTATCGAAAAGATAACGCAACGGTAGGAGGCGGCGGTAATTGGGAACCCATATTTAAACAACTACACAAAGCTTTTTTCGATGCATTTCCTAAAGAATATGTGGATCACCTCAATTCAACTGGAGACAACGACGTTGATACCGCTCTCGGTACGTTATATCCATTAAATTTTGAGTCAGCTGCAGAAAAAATGGCGAAAAAATTTCCAGGAAAATTTTTTATCAAATCAGCTACAAATAAAAAGGGCGAAGGTGCTGGAAAAATCACGATTAATCTTGAGGATTTGTACAGCTTGGCTAGGAAGTTACATGCTGAAGAGTACGGAGGTACACTTAAACCAAGCGCGGGATTTAATAAAGTAATTATTGCAATGCAAGAAATATCGCCAGATGAAGAGTTGAAAATTAATTTAGAAAAATCTCGATCCACTTCTAGAAACTAGATGACTTCGAGAATACCTTCCAACACACCGCACACTTCAGAAAGTGAAAGAAAAATACTGCTAAAAAGACAAAATGCGAAATCTGCCGAAACAGAAGGAAAAATTCCTGTTAGAGATCAGAGAAAAACGACAGTTCAGTAAAGCACTGCAGCCAAACCTTCGAGCACAAATAAATTCAACGTCAGAAATGATGACTATTCGATAGGGGACGCCTCTAATTATGATGGAGAGTACTTTCCAGGGTTTAGAGAGTGACAAAAAACAAAGCTTGATTGGCTTGCTGCCTGGAGTACCCAATATCGCAGACAAAAAAGACAGGCTGCAACCTCAGGCATCTTATAACGCAACGAATTGGCGCACTGCTGCTCAGTGAATATCAGCGCTGACCTCAGGATCGCGAACTCGACATATAGATCCGCAGGAAAGGCAAGTTAGTCCTGATTCATCACCGACAGTTCTTCGGTACGACGCGGCGCATAGCTTTCCCAATGACTGCAGCCGGGGCATTGCCAGTAAAACTGTTTGGCTTTGAATCCGCAGTGATTGCACTGGTATCGCGCCAGCTTTTGCGCATACCCGCCGACAAGGCTCTTGATGAGCGAGAGTTCTGCGCGGCTTTCTGGAGGCGCATACATCAAACGTGCTTCGATCAGCTTGTCCAAGCCCAGAAGTGTTGGTGTTCTGCGCAGTTCGTCGCCCACGAGCTGGTTCGCACTGTCCGGGCCATCGAGTTCCAGTACCGCCTTGAAGGTGACTTCCAGCAAATCAATCGAGGAAGCTTCAGCCAGATAGCCTTTGAGAAGATTCAAGCCCTCGCGCGTGCGATGGACTGCACGGTAGCCGTCCATGAGCCGCTGCGCGACCAGAGCCACATGGGGCACACTTTGCTGCTCCACTCGACGCCAGGCCAGCAGTGCACCTTCGACGTCCTCCTTGGCACGCAAACAATCACCAATCAGAATCATGGCCCGCACATTATTGCGATCGTAGGAAAGAGCCTTATCGAGGGTGGCCAGCGCCACATCCGGGTTTGCGTGTACCAATTCATCTTGCGCGAGCTCGCAATGAAACTGCGCGATTTCTTTTTGATAGGCACCGGTACCGGATTCCTGCAAAGCGAGAGCAGCCTGCATGGCCCGCTTCCACTCTTTTTCGCGTTGATAGATTTCCAGCAGCGCCCTGCGAGCCTGGGTACCGTATTGCGACTGGGCGAGCTGATCAAAAGTTTCCTCGGCTCTGTCCAGCAAGCCAGCTTTCAGATAGTCCTGACCCAGTTCATAGCGCGCCTGGCTGGCCAGCTCGGGCGACAAATCCGCACGCGCCAGCAAGTTCTGGTGGACCCGTACCGCGCGCTCGATATCGCCGCGCCGGCGAAACAGATTACCCAACGCGAAATGCAGTTCAGCTGTTTCCGGATCCAGACGTGCGATCTCGACAAAGATATCAATCGCCTTGTCGGGCTGCTCATCAAGCAGGGCATTGAGTGCTTTGTAATAGCTGCGCGGCAAGCTGCGTGATTCGGCGATAACGTGACGGATATCGACACGAGCAGCAATCCAGCCGAGACCAAAGCAGGCAGGGATGACCAGCAGCCACCAAACTTCAAATTCCATCACGGTATCCGAGTGAAAAAAATGGGGGTATCACAAGCCGATTTGCTCCATGACGGCATCAGGCATGGGCGGCTGAGCGCGAACCCGCGCAAGGCTCTCTGCCGCTTTTTGCTGTTGTTCATTTTCTTTTTTCTGCCGCATCAGCGTGCGGCGGTAACGCAGAACGGTACCAGTCATGGCCAGCACACCGAGCACCGCACCGGTGATAAAAAATATAAGCAGCAGCAAAATCAGCGGCGCTTTGGCGGTCGTGCTCCAGAAAAGATGCAAAATCACCTCATCGGTATTTTTCAGCGCAAAGCCAAAAAATACCAGGAACAAGCCTATCGCAAACAGCCTGAAAATTATCTTCATGAGAGCGGGCAGATGAGCAAGGGAATACCTGCAGGCATTTTACGCCAAAAAAAATGGCATCCAAACGGATGCCATTCGAATTAAAGCAGACGCTCAATTATCAATAATGGGCTGCCCGACCATCGCATCCACCCGTTCGCGCAACTCCTTGCCCGGCTTGAAGTGGGGTACCCGCTTTTCAGGCACCATCACCGTGTCACCGGACTTGGGATTGCGGCCGATTCTGGGTGGCCGGCTGTTGAGCGAGAAGCTGCCAAAACCGCGAATCTCGATGCGCTGACCTGTCGTCAACGCATCGCTCATCGCGTCGAGCAGCGTCTTCACCGCGAAATCCGCATCCTTGGCTACCAGCTGCGGATAACGCTCGGCCAGACGGGCAATCAGCTCCGATTTGGTCATCAACGACTTCCGGATCAGCTCTTGTTATCGAGCTTGGCCTTGAGCAGTGCGCCCAGGCTGGTGGTACCGGAAGCAGCTGCCGAGTCACTGGACATTTTTTGCATAGCGTCCTGTGTCTCTGCACTGTCTTTGGCCTTGATCGACAGCTGAATGCTGCGAGCCTTGCGATCGAGGTTGATGATCAACGCTTCGACCTGGTCGCCTTCTTTCAGCTGAGTCGTGGCATCTTCGACACGATCGCGCGAAATTTCGGAAGCGCGCAGATAGCCTTCGACTTCTTCGGACAAGGTGATCACAGCGCCTTTGGCCTCAACCGACTTGACCACGCCATGAACCAGTGCGCCTTTGTCATTCATTGCGCAATAGTTGTTGAACGGATCACCTTCAAGCTGCTTGACGCCCAGCGAGACACGCTCACGCTCGACATCGATAGCCAGCACGACGGCTTCGAGTTCGTCACCCTTCTTGAACCTGCGCACGGCTTCTTCGCCGGTTTCAGTCCATGACAGATCGGACAGGTGAACCAGACCATCGATGTTACCGGCCAAGCCGATAAAGACACCGAAGTCCGTGATCGATTTGATCGCGCCGGAGACTTTGTCGCCCTTCTTGTGGGTGATCGCGAAATCATCCCAAGGGTTTGCCTTGCACTGCTTCATGCCGAGGCTGATACGGCGACGCTCTTCGTCGATTTCCAGAACCATGACTTCGACTTCATCGCCCAGCTGCACCACTTTGGACGGTGCGACGTTTTTGTTGGTCCAGTCCATTTCGGAGACGTGTACCAGGCCCTCGATACCCTGCTCGACTTCCACGAATGCGCCGTAGTCGGTCAGGTTGGTGACCTTGCCGAACAGGCGTGTGCTTTGCGGATAACGACGTGACAGACCTGTCCATGGATCGTCGCCCAGTTGCTTGACGCCCAGCGAGACGCGATTCTTTTCCTGATCGTACTTGAGGACCTTGGCCGTGATTTCCTGACCCACTTGCAGCACCTCGGACGGATGACGTACACGACGCCATGCGAGGTCGGTGATGTGCAGCAGGCCATCGATGCCACCGAGGTCGACGAATGCGCCGTAGTCGGTGATGTTCTTGACGATACCGGTGACGATAGTGCCCTCTTTCAGGGTTTCCATCAGCTTCGCACGCTCTTCGCCCATCGAGGCTTCGATGACAGCACGGCGTGACAGCACGACGTTATTGCGCTTGCGATCAAGCTTGATGACTCTGAATTCCAGAGTCTTGCCTTCGTACGGTGTGGTGTCCTTGACAGGACGGGTGTCGACCAGCGAACCGGGCAAGAAAGCACGAATACCGTTGGTCAGCACGGTCAGACCGCCTTTGACCTTGCCGCTGACAGTACCGGTCACTAGCTCACCCGACTCCATCGCCTTTTCGAGCGAGAGCCAGCTTGCCAGGCGCTTTGCCTTGTCACGCGAGAGAATGGTGTCACCGAAACCATTTTCCAGGGACTCGATGGCAACGGAGATGAAGTCACCGACAGTGACTTCGAGCTCACCATTGTCATTCTTGAATTCTTCGATAGGAATGAACGCTTCGGACTTCAGTCCGGCGTTAACGATCACGAAATTGTGGTCAAGGCGAACGACTTCGGCCGAGATGACCTCACCAGAGCGCATATCCTGACGTTGCAGCGATTCAGCAAATAATGCGGCAAAGCTTTCCATGCCGGAAGATGCAGGGGATTGAGTAGCAGTAGACATAAATTAGGAAGGTTAGCCAACCAAAGCGGAATTGCCGGGGCTGGGTTAGGTTTTTCAACACCTTATGACGCGTTGCGCATCACGAGGCACCGGGTACAGCATTTACTGCGGCACTGACTGATACCAGCCCAGTACTTTTTCGACCGCCTGCTCGATGGTCATATTTGACGTATCGAGCAAATGAGCGCCTTCGGCGGGTTTAAGGGGAGCCACGGCACGCTCGGTATCGCGCGCGTCGCGCTCTCGCAAATCCTGCAAAAGGGCACGCATATTAGCAGGAAAACCTTTGCCAATCAATTGCTTATAGCGCCTATCCGCCCGCGCTTCAACGCTCGCCGTCAGAAAGACCTTCAGGCCGGCATCGGGAAAAATCACGGTACCCATATCCCGACCATCCGCGACCAGACCGGGGGCCTGCCGGAAATCGTGCTGCAGATCCACCAGTGCGCCGCGCACGCCGGGCAATGTCGCGATCCGAGAAGCCGCAACGCCCACGGCTTCGGCGCGAATCTCATCAGAAACCTCACGCCCTGACAGAAGTATGCGCTCACCTTCGAACCGGACATCCAGCGCCGCTGCAATGCGCCCCAGCGCGGACTCATCACCGAGATCCATGCCCGACTCTATCGCGGCCAGTGCTGTCAGGCGATAAAGTGCCCCCGAATCCAGAAAGGCGAAACCCAGGGTCTGGGCCACCCGGCTCGCGACCGTGCCTTTGCCCGAGGCCGTTGGGCCATCAATGGTGATGACGGGGGTGGTGTTCATAGGAATTCAGTCGTGGTGAACGATGACGGCAAAGGCATCGAAGTAATCAGGGAAGGTCTTGGCCACGCACGCAGGATCATTGATGCGCACCGAGGTTCCCTTGCGCGCGACACCATCGAGGCTGGCGAGCGAAAAGCACATGGCCATGCGGTGGTCATCATAGGTGTCAATGGTCGCGGGCTGCAGCACAGCGGGGGGGGTTATCTGCAGATAATCACTGCCTTCTTCTACTACCGCACCGAGCTTGCGCAACTCGGTGGCCATGGCGCTGAGCCTGTCGGTTTCCTTCACGCGCCAGCTGCCGATGTTACGCAGGATGCTGGTGCCATCGGCATACAAGGCGACGACTGCAATCGTCATTGCCGCATCGGGAATATGATTGAAATCGGCATCAATGGCTTGCAGCGCGCCACCCGAGCGCACTTCAATCCAGTTGTCACCCATCGTGATGTGCGCGCCCATGCGCTCGAGCGCCTCGACAAATCGCACATCACCCTGAATACTGGATTTACCCACACCCTCAACCCGAACAGGGCCGCCGGCAATCGCGCCGGCTGCGAGGAAATACGAGGCCGACGATGCATCTCCTTCAACATGCAACACACCCGGACTCTGGTATTTCTGACCGGACGCGATACGAAACGCTGCCCAGCCCTCGCGTTCCACTGCCACACCAAACCGCTGCATGAGATTCAGGGTGATTTCAATGTAAGGCTTGGAAATCAATTCACCCACCACATCAATGCGCAGCGCATGGTCACGCGCAATCAGTGGTGAAGCCATTAGCAAGGCCGTCAGAAACTGGCTAGAGACATTGCCGCGCACCTGCATGACCTGCGGATGCAAATCGCCCGCATGAATATGCAAAGGTGGGAAACCCGCTTGACCTATGTAATCGATGCGCGCACCAGCGGCATTAAGCGCATCCACCAGATCACCGATAGGCCGCTCATGCATGCGCGGCACACCATGAATGGTGTAATCACCACCGATAGCAGCCAGCGCTGCAGTCAGCGGACGAATAGCCGTGCCCGCATTGCCCATGAACAGATCCGCGGATTGCATAGGGAATCGGCCAGCGGCTCCGGTCACGACATAGTCCTGGCTCTGACCATGCTGCTGCCATGGCACACCAAGCTTTTGCAAGGCAGCCAGCATGACTTGGGTGTCATCA
>JBIIEY010000073.1:0-8279 GCA_044237595.1 Burkholderiaceae bacterium
TGATGGTCCAGCGACGCGATATCGCAAAGCGTGGAAACAAATTTTCAAACGCCACATAGGCAATCGACAGCGCGATAACCGCTTCCACCAGTGCAGACGGCATACTGACCAGCCCCAGCGCAGCCGCACCCAAGGTGATGCTGTGAGCAAGCGTGAAAGCGGTAATGATCTTGATGAGTGACTTCAGATTCCCGCCATACAAAATCAGCGCTAACAAAAAAAGCAGGTGATCATAGCCGGTAGCGATGTGCTCGACGCCCAGCGGGAAAAAGCTGCTTGCGCTCGCGGGTGTCTGTGACGCGGTAGCAGATAGTTGAACAACTGCCTTGGGCGTTTTTGATGAAAACGAATGCGACTGACTGCCGCCATTCCAGGTAAACAGCGCAATTACATGATGGGTCGCACCGAGTACCTGATCGAGATGATCTTCAATGATGATTTGCCGGTTCGCGGTCACGCACTGAAAAACAATGACGAGTTCATTTGTCTGATCGGGTACGCAGGGTTTGTCATCGGCGCTTACTTGCAGATGCTGACGCAGCAGGGCAGGCAAACTGCTCTGATCCACGGAGGACGTTGCGGTGGGGGTGAAGGTATAGCGAACGCTGGCACCCGAGAGGGTGACGCTGGCAAAGCCAGTGGCATCACCGGCATGGGCATACACAATCGAAGGTACTGCAGTTGCTGCGCACAGGCATAGCCACAACCCTAGCGGGCGCAGCAAGTGCCGCATCACGGTTTTGTGGCGCCTGCGATCTTGACCGCGTCAATCAGCGCCAGCAGGTTTTTGATGTGGAAATCGGGGATCGTCACGATCTCGGCCGCGCCTACGGGCAGAATGTAGCGACTGACGCGATCGGTGGCGATGGTGCCGACTGCAAAGCGTGCCAGTGGCTCATCCGCTTTGGGTAGATAGACCAGAATGAATATGTCGGGGCGTGTCACGCCGTATTCATCTTCGCCGGCTTTGATGGCGATTTTTTGTTCGCGCTGGATTCGACCAAAAGCGATCATGGCCTTGTCAATCACGGCAGCCATTTGCGGATCGGTGCTGTGGCCGTGGTCTGCTTTATTCGCATCATGCACGCCATGGTAAAACCAGCGACCCTCTGCATCACGCTCGAAGCGATGCATGCTGCCTTTGACCATGATTTCTACAGCGCCCAGTTTTTCCATGGGCACTGGCAGCAGCCAGGGCACCACGCGCTGGCTGGATGCGCCCAGCTGTTCACTGCGCTGGCGCTCGCCGATGAAAATCAGCACGGCCAGAACCAGTAGCACGCCCCAAATGACGACAAGCCGCTTGCTGCCGGATTTCATCGACGTCTCCACCAGACAGCAACACCGATCGCGGCCATCAGCAGTGGTATCAGAATGATGGACAAGATAAAGGTGCCCTTCATCTGCGTATTTGTCATGCTCACATACGGAAGATCGTAGGTGCGTGGTTCAAGGCCGATCAGATTCTCGCGCGAAGCAAGGAAGTTGACCGCATTCAGAAACAGCGCACCATTGCCCAGCACGTGATAAAACGAGTTCGTTGCGAAATCCGAGTCTCCCGAGACGACGATACGCGCTTCCTTGCGCGCGATGACTTTTTCAGATGCTGCAGTTTTGGCATCCGCAGTTTCCTCGCCGCGCAGCCGCTTGAGCAGCGTTTCACCGGATTCCACGGTGTTTGGATTGATACGCGCGGTCAGCATCAGTGTTTGTGGTGCATAGCCATTTTTAGCGGACTTGTGATCGACACGCATTTTGTCGGCATTAGCGAAACTTTTCTGGGACGAATTCACCAGTGGCCTGACAGATACACCGGGCACTGGCTCTTTGGTTGGCATGAGCGGCCGCACGCCCGGGAAGAAGGAAAGCGGTAGCTTGTTGGTGATCTCATGCCGGTTGTAATCCGTGACTGCCGGTGTTGACGGATCAGCCCAGAAATGACTAGCTTCATCGATGACCATGCCCTGACCGAGATCAACGCCAAATTTACGAATAATGTCTTCAAGCCCGGTCTTGACGAAAGGATCGATCATGAACATCGCATTGCCACCCTGATCCAGATAGCGATCAATGCTGCGCAGTTCAGCGTCGAGGAAGGGTGATTGCGGTCCCGCGACAATCAATACGGCGCACTGCGCGAGTGTGGCATCTGCCTTGAGCAGCGAGACTTTTTCAACCACATAATTCATTGACTCCAGACCGCCGCGCGCTTTTGCCATGCCGTGTCGTTCGTGCTGAACAAATTTCGTCTCCAGGCCGTGAGAGTGCCCGGCATCGCCCTCCATGTGATCATGAGACTCCAGGCTGAAAGGGTCTGGTTCACCATGGCCGTCAACAAAACAGGCGATCTGCTGCTTGGCCTGGGTAATGCGCAGGATGCCATTGGCAATATCGGTTTCGGTCGGACCATTGACGGTAAGCTTGCGACCTTCGCTTTCATACAGTGCTGTTCCCGCGAACTCCACGCCGCGCAGTTTTGCTTGTGCCGGATTGACCATGGGATCGAAAAATTCGACCTTGATCTTGTCGTTCTGTGCGGCGAACAATTCATACAATTCCACAGTCTCGCGCATGCCGCGATCATGGAAGAAGGTGATGTGCACAGGCTTGTCGATGGACTGCATCATTTTCACCGTCTGGGGTGAAAGGGAATACTCGCGATTGGCTGTCAGATCCATGCGCAATGGATGAAGCGATGCAATCCAGGCGACAGCAGCCAGTATGCCAATCAGCCCGACCGTGGTGAGCAGAAGCTCACGCCGATTTTGCCTGAACAGCTGTCCAATGTCGTCGCGTAGAGAGAACAGAGCAAACCCCGACAGGAGCAGGCCGGTCAGCAGCAATAGGTTGGACACCCATTGCGAGTTGACAGAGAGTGAACTGGCAATCAGCGAGGCGGCCAGCAGCATGAGCCCTGCGATCAGGAACAGTCCGGAACGAAATGAGTTCATGTCAGCGACGCCATTGCAAGTAACTGTTGTTCAGGGTGAGCGCAATCGCGGACACCACAAGGAAATACACGATGGCTTCCGATCGCAGCAGTCCATGAATGAAATCCGCATAGTGCAGCGAGAAAGACAAATGCGCGAGCAAGTCGCGCAGCAGCAGCGATGATTGCAAGCTCTGCAAATGCCCAACGAACCAGAAGCCGAGCAGGGTGGGGATCGTGATCAGCGCAGCCACAATCTGATTTTCAGTCAGTGCCGAAAAAAGCTGACCGATACCGATACAAGCCATACCAAGCAAAATAAAGCCGATATAGCCCGCTAATATATTCAGGGTCTGGGGATTGCCGTACAAGTACAGCGGTATCAGATTAATGCAGGAAGCCGCAGTCATCAGCACCAGCATGCTGACGGCGCCCAGATATTTGCCAAGCACGACCTGCCAAGTGCGCAGCGGCAGTGTCATCAAAAGCTCCATGGTGCGGCCGTTGTACTCGGCAGAGAACAGGCGCATCGTGAGTACAGGGCTGAGTGTGATCAACAGGATGCCCATGTTTTGCAGCGTCTGATCCATCGTACCCACGCCAGTGAGGAAGATGTTGTACGTGAAAAAATAACCGGTGCCGAGCAGGAATACCGCAATCACGAAATACGCAATCGGTGAACGGAAATAGGTGAGCATTTCCTTGTCGTACACGGCCTTGAGGCCGATCCAGGCATTCATGCTGACGCTCCGCTGCTGGTTTCGTTAGTGTTGGTGTGCCCGATATAACGCAGGAACACGTTTTCCAGTGTGGGTTGCTGACGCTCGAGCCGAAACAGTTCGCCGCAGGTGACCACCGCACGCGCGATACGGGATTCGACTTGTTCCTGTGCGTCGACCTGACAATCAATACTGTAGAGCCCGGCACGCGACGCAACGGGCCGCACACTCACGCCCGTGACGCCATCCGTATCCGAGAGCGCACGCTTGAGTTGTTCCGGATCGCCCGAAGCTTCTAGCAGCACGGAGCTGGTTTCTTCGGCTGCACGTTGCAAACCTTGTGGTGAACCGGTCGCGAGAATACGGCCGTGATTAATGATCGCGACGCGCTGACAAATCAGCGTGACTTCGGGAAGAATGTGCGTTGAGAGCAGCACCGCGTGATTTTTGCCCACTTCGCGTATGACCTCGCGGGTCTCCTGAATTTGCCCCGGGTCGAGACCTGCGGTGGGCTCATCAAGCAGCAGCACATCGGGATTGCCGAGCAAGGCCTGCGCAAGTCCTACTCGCTGACGAAAGCCCTTGGATAGTTTGTAGATCTCCTTGCGCGTGACGCTATCGAGCCGGCAGGCGTGTATGACTCGCTCGAGCTGTGAGGTGCGCTGTGCGACGGGAATACCTTTGGCGCGCGCGACGAAGGTCAGATAGTCGGTGACATCCAGCACGTCGTAGAGCGGGGGCTGCTCGGGCAGATAGCCGATGTGCTCTGCGGCCAGTTGATTCTCACTTGCCATGTCAAAGCCGGCCACTCTTACGGTGCCGCTGGTCGCCGTGGTGAAACCGGCAATCATGCGCATGGTGGTAGTCTTGCCCGCGCCGTTTGGCCCGAGAAAGCCGACGATTTCGCCTTTGTTTACATTGAACGAAATGTCGTGAAGTATGGTTTTCGATCCATACCGCTTGGTGACGTGCTCAATGTCAATCATGAATACTCACAGACTCTGTTTTGCCGCTTTGTTCAAAGACAGGTGACTTGTTCTAAAAGCCACTGAAATGCCTGCCCGTAAAAAAGCCCCCATCGCGGGGGCTTTTTTACTAAGCCAGAAACAACTTACTTGTGCCAGCGATCACCCATCTTGCCGAATTGAGCCGCATCGTGCGACATCAGGATCTGCGCGCCTTCGAGGTCACGCATCATCTTGATCTTGGTGACCGAGTCGATGTATGCCTGCTGGCTGTAATTCAGGCCGGCAACATAGCCGTCCAGATTTTCCTGCATCCAGACAGCATCTTGAGTAATCACGACACTGCCGGTCTTTGGCAGCTTGATCTTCATCGACTGGTGACCAATGGTGTGGCCAGGTGTCGGGAAAATCTTCACGGTACCGTCGCCGAACAGATCGAGTTCGCCATCGATTTCGTAGTAAGTGTAGTCACGTGCTGCAGCGAGATCGCCCATCACGAAGCTACCGTTGACAGCGCGGCCCTGGAACTTCTCTGGCCACCAGCCTTGGTACAGCTCTTTCTTCTGCAGAATGTGAATCGCTTTCGGGAACATACCGATGTTGCCAGCGTGGTCCAGGTGGGTATGCGAAGTCACGACGATTTTGATGTCGTCGGTGGACATGCCCAACTTCTTGAGTTGCATGTCAATGACATCAGAGCGCTTCTGGCTTGGCTTGAGGAAGTCGCATGATCCTGCTGCCCAGTAGGACTTGCAGTTTTCTGTGCTGTCGGAGATGGCAACGTTGTTACCTGTATCGAACACGACATTGCCCTTGGGATGCTTGAGCACCCACATGGAAACAGGAATCGTGATGTCTTTGGCAGTCGGGAAGGTCGGAATCAGACCTTGAATATTGAAGGGGCCGAACATGCCGCTGGTTGCCCAGTACAGTTCCTGAGATTGCGCGGATGGTGCGGTGCTGATGCACAGTGTCGCTATCAGCGACGCCAGCAGGCCGGTCTTTTTCATGTGTCTCCTCCATTATGATTATCCACAGCCACCCTAGTTGAGAGCGGCCACTACACCTGCCAGCAAAATGCGTGAGCATCCTGCCTTCTTGTCTTGTTATCAACAGCAACGCCTATTAATTCACGAAGGCATTACTTTTGCCGGATCTTGCCCGGGTCTTTTCTTCATGTCAACAGCAAGTTAAGATTAGCCGATAAAAGAACGCGCAGAGGCGTCGTCCACGGGGCTTCGGAAATGCTGCGCCGCGACAATTCATGGATTTGTGACAGCGTTCGCCAATTCAAAATGCGGGCTTTAAAAAACGCGGCTTGTCTGCGCAGCACGGCTCAGTCAGACTGATGCTGGCGGTGCTATAAGGAAAATAAGAGTCAGCCGGGGCGATGCCCTAACAATCCCGTGCCGGTGACTCACACAGATCAACCGCCTTCTTCGTCGGAGACCACACATGAAGATGCATCAACTTTCTCGCCTGCTGCTAGGGGCAATCGCTTCCCTGGCTTTATCGACTGCTTCTGCACAGACCAAGCCCGCTGAACTTAAGGTGGGTATTACCACCTTCCTTTCCGGGCCGGCATCCGTTTTTGGTGTGCCCGGCAAGGCAGCAGCCGAGTTATACATCGAGCAGATCAATGCAGCCGGAGGGATTGACGGCGTGAAGATCGTGCCGACATTCATCGACGAAGGCATCGGCCCCGACAAACTGCTATCCGAATATCGGCGCGTGGTGCAGGAGGGCGGCACACGAGTCATGTTGTCCGCCATTTCCAGCGGTAACTGCAATACGCTCGCGCCTGTGGCTGAAGACCTGAAGGTACTGAACATCATGTGGGATTGCGGTACCGAAAAGGTGCTGGAGGACCGCCGTTATCGCTACGTCACCCGCACACAGGCCAATGCGACGACTGAAATGGTGGCGTCGGTTCTGTATCTGCTACGAGTAAAACCTGATATCAAATCAATTGCCGTGGTCAATCAGGACTACGCGTGGGGTCGTGATTCCTGGGAGCTATTCCGCAACACGCTTCTGGCACTCAAACCCGATGTAAAAATCGTGGCCGAGCTGTTCCCGAAATTTGGTGCAACGGATTATTCAACCGAGATCAGCCGTCTGCAGGCGCTTCGTCCGGAAGTCATTCTCTCAACTGCCTGGGGTGGCGATCTTGATACCCTGATTCGGCAATCGGCGCAGCGCGGTTTGTTCAAGAGCTCGCAATTCATTTTGCCGCTGGCAGAAAGCTCGCTTGAGCGTGTAGGCAATTCGCTGCCGGATGGCGTGATTGTCGGTGCGCGTGGCGATCACTATTTTCTGCATCCTCAGCACCCAGGCAATCCCAAGCTGAGAGGCTTCATCAAAAAGTATCGCGAGAAAACCGGTTCGTATCCTATTTACGCCGTTTATCACATGGTGCAGGCATTGGATGCGCTGGTAGCCGGCTATCAGAAAGCCATCAAGGCCAACAAGGGTAAGTGGCCGACGACTGAGCAGGTGACGGATGGCATGCGCGGCTTGGAATTCCGCGGCTTGACCAACACCGTGAAGATTCGGGAAGATGGTCAGGGTCTCGAGGATCAGTTACTCGGCATTACGCGCAAAACAGCCGCTTATGATTTTCAGACGTTGGAGAAAATCGTGATTTATCCAGCGGCCCTGATTACGACACCGGTCGGAAAAAAATCGCCGGAGTGGGTCAAAACGCTCAAGCCGGAGCTGATCAATCATCCGGACTTCAAGCAGTATTGATTCGACAAGCGCATCACGCCGATGCGCAATTAATAAAGAAAGTAATCAATGCCGCAGGAGCTTTACATATTGGCGATTCTGGACGGCCTATCCTATGCCGCCGTTCTGTTTCTCGTCGCGCTGGGGATGACGCTGGTCTTCGGTGTGATGAACATCATTAATATGGCCCATGGCAGTTTCTATGCGCTCGGCGGCTATATGGCCGCCAGTCTGGGCTTGCTGGCGACGTCCATGGGTGCTTCGCCTGCCTGGTCGCTGCTGATCTTGCCGTTGGCGGCAATTATCATCGGCACGGTGTTTGGTGCGTTGATGGAAACGACGCTGATGCAGCGCATCTACACCAAAGATCCAATTCTGCAGCTGCTGGTAACTTTTTCTGCTTTCATGATCTTTGAAGATCTGCAGCGACTGGTCTGGGGGACACAGCCTTACTTTGTCTCTGACATTGTGAATTATCTGGGCACAGCAGAGGTACTCGGCATTACCTATACCCGCTATCAACTTTTCTTGTTGCCTGGCGTTGCGCTGACTGTCTTCGTTGCCTTGCGCAGTTTTCTCAAGTACAGCAGCGTGGGACGTCAGATCGTCGCTGTCTCGCATCATCGTGAAGTGTCCACAGCACTTGGCATTAACGTCAAGCGTGTATCCCTTCTGACTTTTGTGGTTGGCTCCATCCTCGGCGCACTCGCAGGTGCATTGGCTTCGCCCACAGTGTCATGGGTACCCGGTATTGGCGGCGAGATGATCGTGCTGTCGTTTGCGGTGGTGGCCACCGCTGGCTTGGGGCAGATTGAGGGTGCACTGGTGGCCGCCGTGTTGATTGGTTTGGCACGCTCATTTGCGGTGTATTTGCTGCCCGAGAGCGAAGTGCTGATGCCGTTCCTGATCATGGTGCTGGTCTTGTTGTTCCGTCCT
>JBIIEY010000074.1:0-8257 GCA_044237595.1 Burkholderiaceae bacterium
TATCATGACCTTGGTGGTGCTGGTAAAAATCTGCTGCATCGCTTCGATGTAAATACGGTCACGAGTGACACCGGGCGCCTTCTGGTACTCAGCAAGGATTTTGGAAAAACGAGAAGCTTCACCCTCGGCATTGGCAATAACGCGGGACCGATAACCTTCGGATTCCTGCAGCAGACGCGAGGCGGCACCGCGCGCTCTAGGAACGACATCATTGGCGTAGGCCTGTCCCTCGTTCTTCTGCCGTTCACGATCCTGGCCAGCTTTCACTGCATCATCAAAGGAAGCTTGCACTTGCTCAGGGGGCTGCACGGCCTGCATCGTGACATTGGTCACTATCGCACCAGTACGGTAGCGGTCGAGAATCTGCTGCATCAGTCCCAAAGTATCAAAAGCGATTTTTTCGCGCCCTTCGTACAGCACAAAGTCCATCTTGCTCTTGCCGACGATTTCACGAATGGCTGTTTCAGCGACTTGCTTGACCGTCTCTTCCTGCTCGCGGTTGTTGAACACCCAGTCGCTCGCATCTTTGAGGCGATATTGGACAGCAAATTGGATATCAATGATGTTCTCGTCGTCGGTGAGCATCAGCGCCTCGCGTGCGAGTTTGTTGCGCACGTTGCTGCGGTAACCCACCTCCACAGTCCGCACCTGAGAAACATTGACGATTTCATGCGCCTGAATCGGATAAGGCCAGCGCCAGTTGAAGCCGGGAGCGGTGGCATGGCTGAGCTTGCCAAAGGTGAGCACGACGCCTGTCTGCCCCTCCTGCACGATGAAGAATCCGCTCACAAGCCAGAGGAAAAAAATCACCATGCCAACGATGCCAGCGCTAATACCTGCGCCTCGCGAATCACCGGGCGTGCCGCCGCCATCACCACCACGACCACCACCCCGTCCGCCGAAAAGCCGGTTCAGGCGCTGGTTGAAGTCTCGCCACAACTGATCAAGATCAGGCGGGCCATCGTTGGGTCGCTTGTCATTGCGCCGCGGTTCCTGCTCATTGTCTTGCGACCCACGTCCCCAGCGAGGATCGTTGAGCGAAAATTTCAGACCGAGTTTTTTGAAGATTGATTCAAGCATGCTGTGGCGTTCCGCGTTAGGTATTTTTAGTCGTCAGTGAAACGCTGGTGGCATAGAGAAAAAGAAAGGACATCAGACAACACAAGCCGTCACGAAAACGCACGAGCGCACGGGATTCCATTATCTGTCAAAAAATCTCTATACACCGTTTGGCAGCGGCAGTTCCTCATGCAGTTCGTGGAGCGCATTGCGAGTGTGGTATCCATCATTGGCTTGCGCAAATTCCACAATCGACTGCCTGAGCAAGTCAATACCTTCGCCCGTCTGCGCACTCACAAAAACGCGGTGAATTTTATCATATTCATCACGCTCGATTGCCGGACGAACACCCGCCAGATCGATCTTGTTCCAGACGAGAACCTGAGGGATATGGTCCGCACCAATCTCCCGTAAAACTGCGTTTACCTGCTCTATTTGCTCTTCCCTGACCGGGCTCGCCCCGTCCACCACATGCAGCAGCAAATCGGCATGTACTGTCTCTTCCAAGGTAGCGCGGAAAGCCGCTACCAGCTGTGTGGGTAATTCGCGGATGAAGCCGACGGTGTCCGATATGACCACGTTACCGGCGCCGGCCAGATGCATGCGCCGGGATGTGGTGTCCAGCGTCGCGAACAGCTGGTCGGCTGCATAAACCCCGGCTTTGGTCATGTTATTGAACAGCGTGGATTTGCCGGCATTGGTGTAGCCGACGAGAGATATCGAGAAGGTCTGGTTCCGCTCGCGGGAACGCCGCTGCGTGTTGCGTTGGCGCTGGAGCTTATCGAGCTTGCCACGCAGTGCCTTGACCCGGTCGCCTATCAGCCGACGGTCGGTTTCCAGCTGGGTCTCACCGGGACCGCGCAGGCCGATACCCCCTTTTTGGCGCTCGAGGTGGGTCCAGCCACGAACCAAACGAGTTGCCAAATGCTGCAGCTGCGCCAGTTCGACCTGAACCTTGCCCTCATGACTTTGGGCGCGCTGGGCAAAGATATCAAGAATGAGACTGGTGCGATCAATGACGCGTATCTGGAGCAGGCGCTCAAGATTGCGCTGCTGAGCTGGGGATAGCGCGTGATTGAAAACGGCCAGCTCAAGCGACAGATCAGCGACAGTGTCCCGGATTTCTTCCGCTTTGCCAGATCCCACGAAAAGTGCAGAATCCGGCGCCGCGCGCCGCCCCGTCACACTGGCGACCGGCTCGGCACCGGCAGATTTTGACAACAGTGCGAGCTCTTCCAGGCTGGCCAGAAAGTCACCCTTGCCGAAATCAACACCTACCAAGACTGCACGCATGGTACCGCCCTGGAAGGAAGCGACGACTTATTCAGCCTCAGACTCCGTGTGAAGGTTAACCGCACGCGCGGGCACGACGGTGGAGATTGCATGCTTGTAGACCATCTGGGTGACGGTGTTACGAAGCAGTACAACGTATTGGTCGAAAGATTCCACGTGTCCCTGCAGTTTGATACCGTTGACCAGATAAATAGATACTGGAACGTGCTCTTTTCGCAAGGCATTCAGAAATGGGTCTTGTAGCAGTTGCCCTTTGTTACTCATGGAGGCTCCGTTTTTTTGTCAGGTTCGGGAGATGGGGTCGGCGCGAAAAAAAACAAGCGCCAGAAATCACTGCCTGCCGAGAATGTAATCGATTTTGCCACACGCTGGCAAACAACAACGCAGAAAATATGTGCTATTCCTGCTTGGAAAAAGGGTTTTTTCCTGAGCGCAACTCTATGCGCAGCGGTGTACCAACCAAAGAGAAACTTTCCCGAAAATGTTTCTCCAGATACCGTTTGTAGCTGTCATCGATCGCGTTGAGCGTATTGCCATGAATGACAATAACAGGCGGATTCTGACCACCCTGGTGTGCATATCGCAGCTTGGGGCGAACCGAGCCTTTGCGCCGCGGCTGTTGATGATCCAGTGCTTCTTGCAGAGCGCGCGTGAGCTGTGGCGTGGGCAGTTTTACCATGGCTGCTGCGTAGGCAGCATCAATTGATTTCATCAGCGGCGCAATGCCCGTACCTTTCAATGCGGAGATGAAATGGAATTTTGCAAACGATAAAAAGCTCAGCTTGCGATCCATTTCGCGCTTGATATGATCACGCTGATCTGTGGTCAATCCATCCCATTTATTCACACCGACCACCAGTGCTCTACCAGCCTCAAGAATGAAGCCGGCGATATGCGCGTCCTGCTCGGAAATATCCTGCTGCGCATCAAGCAGCAGCAGCACCACATTCGCCTCTGAAATCGATTGCAGGGTTTTAACGACAGAAAATTTTTCGATCGCCTCGAAGACTTTGCCCTTGCGGCGTATGCCTGCGGTATCAATCAGCGTGTAGTGACGACCGGTACGTTCGAAAGGGATTTCAATCGAGTCACGTGTCGTACCAGGCATATCGAAAGCAATCACACGCTCTTCACCCAGTAATGTGTTCACAATGGTTGATTTGCCGACATTAGGACGTCCAACGATGGCAATGCGCACCCCTCGCACGCCTGGCACTTCATCGACTTCGTCGGTCTTGCCAGCCAACGCGCTATCAAGCGCCTCGTCAACCAGATCCGCAACACCATCGCCATGCGCTGCCGAAATCACATAGGGATCACCCAAGCCCAACTCATAAAAGTCGGCCGATACGGTGGTGTATTTCATGCCCTCGGCCTTGTTCACGACCAGCATGACCTGACGACCGGATTTGCGCAGAAAATCGGTGATGGTCTTGTCGTGCGGCGTCAGTCCCTGCCGGCCATCGACAATGAAAATCACGATGTCCGCTTCGGCTACAGCTTGACGGGTTTGCTTCGCCATCTCATGCAAGATGCCGTCTTTAGCGACCGGTTCAAAGCCACCAGTATCGATGACGAGAAACGGTCGAAGGCCCATGCGGCCTTCGCCGTAATGACGATCACGCGTGAGCCCCGGCAAGTCTGCCACCAGAGCATCGCGCGACCGGGTCAGGCGATTGAAGAGCGTGGATTTGCCAACATTAGGCCGGCCGACTAGAGCAATGACCGGCTTCATCGGACATCCTGATGCATGACGCCTTTGCAGGCACGTTTATTCTGTCGAGATTGCAAGCAAGCTACCATTCTGTGACTGTACGATGAGTGTGGAGCCAGCCACAATGGGCGTCGCGCGAATCGCGCTTCCGTCAGTTTGTACACGTGCCAGCAAAGCGCCTTCTTCACGCGAGAAAAAATGCAAATAGCCCTGACGATCCCCAACCACGACCGCGCGACCAAACGACACTGGAGACGACAGCCCACGCCAGCTCAGGGACGTATTGCGCCAAAGGCTGCTTCCTGAGTCGCGCGCGAAGGCCTGGAGGTTGCCGCGTTCGTCTGAGGCGAAAACATATCGCTGATCAAGACCCGGGCCTACATCAGCGGAAAGCTCGCGTGCCCACCGTACCGAGCCGTTACCGGCATCGACACAAGCCAGACGACCTTGGTAGGAAGCAGCACACACATCACGTCCCATCAGAGCCGGCATGCCAGAGACATCGGCAACGCGCTCCAGTTCAGTGGCACCACGAGGCTCAGCAATCGGCGCATCCCAGCGCGGCGCACCCGTTTGTGCAGCCAGCGCAAGCAAGCGTCCTGCGGGCAGCGCAACGTAGGCAATCCCATCGTTCATCAGAATACCGGGCGAGGCGCGCAGCGCGAGTGCGGGTGCAGTGCGCTGCACAAACCACCGACGGTTACCTGATTCGAGATCGTAGGCAGCTATGCGGTTATCCATGCTGCGAATGACGACCACGCCGCCACCTAGTGCGGGCGGTGACAGTACTTCGGTCGATGCCTGAGCTTTCCAAAGTGATTTTCCATCAGCGGCATCAAACGCGAGGATCACACCATCGGTCCCAACAACGACGAGTACCTTGCCATCGGTACCAACGCCCGCAGTCAATTCAGTGCCAGCCTTGATTTTCCAGACAGGCTTGCCATCGGCGGCGTCCAGACAGTAGATCTCGCCATCGGCACTCGCTGCATACACGCGTGCATCAACGACTGCGGGTGCCAGCGGGTAGTCGCCAGACTTGCCGATGCGCGCGGTCCAGACGGTGCGGGTTGCCATGGAGGGCGTGAACTGAACCAATGGCGCTGGCTCATTACGCGGCGCTTTGCGCGAGAACGGGTTAAGCGAAGAACAACCCGCCAACAGCACCACACTCGTAATGAGAACCCATCGAGAAGAAACGTGCATCTTTACTCTCCGCTCAACCGGCCTGAGTGGGACTACCACCGATCGCGTCCAGCTTTAGCTGAATCAGCTGTCGTGCGGGATTCTTTGCTTCAGTTTTTTCGAGGGCCAGCTGATAGGCAGCGCGCGCATCTTCTATTTTGTTCTGCGCAAACAGCAAGTCACCGCGCCGATCAGCAACCAGTCCGGCAAACTGATCAGGGAAAGGTGCAGACAAGAGCTTCAGACCTTCGTCATAGGCTTTTTCATCAAGCAGCAAGCCGGCCAGACGCAGACGCGCTATGGCCTGATATTCCTCGCCGCTGCTCTGATCAACGACCCACTGCAAATAGCCCTTGGCTGATTTCAGGTCATTGGCATCAAACGCCGATTTTGCTGCCAGCAATGCACCCATGGATGCATACGGGGTACGAGCATAGCGCTCGCGAATATCGCCCGTTGCGCGAGCCAAGCGGGTCTGATCCTTACCCTCAACGGCCTTGACAATTTCTTCATACAGCAAGGCTGCCTTGGATGCCTGTTCACGCTGATAGTACTTCCAGCCAGACCAGGACGCGTAAGCAGCCAGCACTGCGATGACAAGCCAAGTCACCAGGTTACCGTATTGCTTCCACCACGCTTTCAGCGTTGCGAGTTGTTCTTGCTCTTCAAGATCGTATGCCATAGTCGTTTTAGTGATGAGTGTGTAACTGGCCTGCATGCAAGTGGCCGTGATCGTGCTCGTCGTCGCCGATCATTCGATCAATCAGATGATCGGCCAGCGCTTCGAGGCTGACGCTTTGCTGATTATTGGTCATATCCGCTTCGCGCAGATGCTTGACGATTGCCGTACCACTGGCGATTTCGTCCTCGCCGAGGATGATGGCGTAAGCCGCCCCACTGGCGTCAGCGCGCTTCATCTGGGATTTAAAACTACCCACCCCGCCAGCCGCTGCGCAATGTAGCACAACATCGAGACCTGCATCGCGCAAACGCTCGCCGATCACAAAAGATTGCAGCTGAGCGTCATCGCCCTGATGCACGAGATAGACATCGCACTGGCCGCGGGAGAAATTGCCTCCGGCGACTTTCATCAGCTCAAGCAATCGCTCAACACCCATCGCAAAACCTACTGCGGGCGTTGGCTTGCCACCGAAAATTTCGACCAGCGGATCATAACGACCACCACCACAGACGGTACCTTGCGAGCCGAGCTGATCGGTGATCCACTCAAAGACAGTGCGGTTGTAATAATCCATACCGCGTACCAAACGCGGATTGATAGTAAACGGAACGCTGTTATGACGCAGCAGTCGCTGCACACCCTCGAAATGCGCGCGCGATTCGTCGCCGAGGTAATCCAGCAGTTTTGGCGCGGCGTTAACAAGCTCTTGCATCGCAGGATTTTTGGTATCCAAAATGCGCAGTGGATTGGTATGCAGACGACGCTGAGCGTCAGCATCCAATTGATCACGGTGCTGCTCGAAATAGGTAATTAGATCTGCACGGTGACGCTGACGTTCCGCAGCATCACCAATAGAATTGATTTCCAGGCGAATGTCAGTCAGTCCGAGATCATCCCAGAGTCGCTGACACAACATGATAAGTTCAGCATCAATATCCGGACCCGCAAAGCCCACTGCCTCGGCACCTACCTGATGGAACTGACGATAGCGTCCACGCTGAGGACGCTCATGGCGGAACATGGGGCCCGAATACCAGAGCCGCTTCGGGCTGTCATAAGTGAGATTATGTTCAAGTATAGACCGCACCACTCCGGCCGTGCATTCCGGCCGCAACGTCAATGCATCGCCATTCATGCTATCGGTGAACGAGTACATCTCTTTTTCAACAATGTCGGTAACCTCGCCCAGACCGCGCGCAAACAAGGCCGTAGGCTCAACGATCGGCGTACGTATCTGCTGATAGCCGTAGCTGCGCAAAACGGATTGCACCGTATTTTCGAATAGCTCCCACAAGGGTGCGTCGTCGGGCAAGACATCGTTCATGCCTTTGACGCCAACGATCTTTTCAGTTTTTTTAGGATCTGCCATAACGTGTCTTTACATAATCAAGCACGATGGCCTGAAACTCTTCTGCAATATGTTCACCGCGCAGGGTGACGGATTTCTGGCCGTCGACAAAGACCGGAGCCGCCGGTGACTCCCCTGTGCCGGGCAGACTGATACCAATGTGAGCGTGCTTGGATTCACCGGGACCATTGACGATGCAGCCCATGACAGCCACATTCATTTCCTCGACACCGGGATAGGCCGTCTTCCAGAGGGGCATCTGCTCGCGCAGATAGGTTTGAATGCGATCCGCGAGTTCCTGAAACACAGTCGATGTGGTGCGTCCGCAGCCAGGACAGGCGATGACCATCGGCGTAAATTTGCGCAAGCCCATGGTTTGCAAGATTTCCTGGGCCACGATGACTTCGCGGGTTCGGTCTCCGCCAGGCTCTGGCGTCAGAGAAATCCGGATCGTGTCGCCTATACCCTCTTGCAGCAAGACAGACAAGGCGGCGGTCGATGCGACGATACCCTTGCTGCCCATGCCTGCTTCGGTGAGGCCCAGATGCAAAGGATAATCGCATCGTTTGGCGAGTTCGCGGTACACCGCGATCAGGTCTTGCACACCAGAGACTTTGCAAGAGAGTGTGATTCTATCGCCGGGCAATCCAAGTTCCTCGGCACGCTGCGCGTTCTCTAATGCAGAAGTGACCAGGGCCTCGTACATGACCGACTGCGAGGAGAAAGGTTCGGGTCGCTGGGCATTTTCGTCCATGATGCGCGCCAGCAGTGCCTGATCAAGGCTGCCCCAGTTGACGCCGATGCGCACCGGTTTGTCATAACGACAGGCGACCTCAATCATCTGTGCGAACTGCGTATCACGCTTCGCACCCTGCCCCACATTGCCCGGATTGATGCGATATTTGGACAGCGCTTCGGCACAGGCAGGAAAGGCCGTGAGCAACTGATGTCCGTTGTAATGAAAATCACCGATCAG
>JBIIEY010000002.1:0-26346 GCA_044237595.1 Burkholderiaceae bacterium
CGACAGCGAATACATTCGCGATCTGATCCGACGCGAACAGGAAAGGAGCGCTGAGACGGAAGCCATCCGTGCCGCGCTGCTCGAAGGCGAGGCCAGTGGTGAGCCTAAGCGTTTTGATATATCAGCGTTCAAGCAGAGAATGCTCGCAGGACATGGCTGAGTATCGTCTTACTCCAGCCGCAGAGCAGGATCTTGAAGCTATCTGGACGTACATGGCACAGCAGTGGGGTGTTATGCAGGCCGATCGTTATATTGATTTTCTGACGGCGGCGTTTGATGTGTTGTTGCAGTCACCAAAGACTGCGCCAGCATGTGATCACATTCGCTCAGGCTATCGCAGGTAAAGCGTCGAGCGCCACATGATTTACTTCCGGATTACGCAGTGGGGAATCGTCGTCGTTCGCGTTCTTCATGACAGCATGGATGCGTCACGTCATCTGTAAGGAATCTGGTTTCATTAAACATCAAAACCACGTGAAATTTTTTTCAATCTGTCGACGGGAAGCTTTGCTCCAAGACAACCAACAAAAACTCCACCCGGGAAGCACGATTTCCAAAATCAGTACGCCTAAGCACATTACAAGCCGGACTTTCAGAGTTACACTTCTGGGAATAAATGTCGGAATAGTCTGACAAAGTCAGATGTAAACTGATTCAAAATGCTGGGCGCCATGGCGACCTGGTAAAACAATGGCAACAGGCAGCACGGGCTGCGATTTTGGGGAAATACCTTGCAAGAGTTCTTGTCAGGCACGCTGCTGATCGACATTGTGATTTCGGTGACCTTGGTCGAATGGGGCCTGCTGTCCTGGGTGCATCGTCGTACTGGACGCGGCATACCCATGTCGGAGTTGCGGGGCACTTTGCTGGCGGGCCTTTACCTCATGCTGGCATTGCGCGCGTCAATGATGGCTGCCCCTTGGTATGTGGTGACTTTGCTGTTGCTGGCTGCTGGCCTTTCCCATGCGGCTGACTTGTGGCGGCGCTGGAACGCCTGAATACCCTTCGGAGAACATTTTCATGAGGCTTAGCTTTCCTTTTTCAGCCATCGTCGGTCAGGACGAGATGAAGCGCGCCATTCTTGTGGCGGCCGTCGATCCTGGCGTGGGCGGTGTTCTGGTGTTTGGCGACCGTGGCACGGGCAAGTCCACGGCTGTTCGCGCACTGGCTGCCTTGCTGCCCAAAATGCGCGCCATGCCGAATTGTCCTTACGGTTGCGATCCTGAGCCCGGCACACCTTCATGTGAACAGTGCGCGCCGCTCAAGGCCGAGGGGCACACAAAAAGCGTTCTTAAAACAGTGCCCGTGGTCGATCTGCCTTTGGGTGCAACGGAAGATCGGGTGGTAGGTGCACTGGATCTTGAACGCGCTTTATCGCAAGGCATCAAGGCCTTCGAGCCCGGCTTGCTTGCGCGTGCCAATCGCGGATTTCTGTACATCGATGAAGTCAATTTGCTCGAAGACCATCTGGTTGATTTGCTCATCGACGTCGCGGCCTCTGGTGAAAACATGGTGGAGCGTGAGGGTTTGTCAGTGCGTCATCCAGCGCGTTTCGTGTTGGTGGGCAGTGGCAATCCGGAAGAGGGCGAGTTGCGTCCGCAGTTGCTGGACCGCTTTGGTTTGGCCGTTGATGTGACCACACCGACCGATCTGAAAATGCGTATCGAAGTCGTTCGGCGACGCGACGCGTATGAGCGCGCACCTGAGGCTTTTGTCGAAACATGGCGCAAGGAAGATGAAAAAATTCGCCGGCGCATCGTCGCAGGTCGGAAAAAACTGCCAGACGTTGACGTTCCTGATCACGCGCTCACGCGTGCTGCGCAACTATGCATCGCATTGGGTACCGATGGTCTTCGCGGCGAACTCGCGCTCATGCGCGCCTCGCGCGCGCTGGCGGCATTTGAAGGAGATGATGCGGTCAATGATTCTCATCTCAAACGCATGGCTGCACCTGCATTGCGACACAGATTGCGGCGCAATCCGCTTGATGACGCCGGCTCAGGTACGCGTGTTGCCCGCGCCGTCGAAGAAGTCTTTGCCTGACGCCTGCCAGGTTCCGGCATGCGTCTGCATCTCATGAGCAAATACGCATGACGCCACACCCCGACCATTTATCCGACGAAGTTCAGGACAGCCTCTGGCAGCAGGCGGTGCAGGTGGCCGTGTTGCTGGCGATTGATCCCGGCGCATTGGGTGGCGTACGCATACGCGCTTCAGCAGGGCCGGTGCGCGATGCCTGGCTGAATTTGCTGCGCTCGCTGATGAGCCCGTCGCGCTGGGTGCGCATGCCTGTCTCTATTACCGATGAACGTTTGCTGGGTGGTCTCGATTTGTCCGCCACACTGGCCACCGGTCGCCCGGTGTTGCAGCATGGTTTACTGGTAGAAGCAGACGGCGGCACACTGATCTTGGCCATGGTCGAGCGCTTGCCCATATCCACAGCGGCCAGACTCACCCAAGTAATGGATGAGGGAGCGGTCGTGCTTGAGCGTGATGGCCTTGCAGAGCGACGCGCAACCCGCTTTGCGGTGGTGGCGCTGGATGAAGGTTTGTCTGAAGAAGAATCGTTGTCGCCGGCCTTGCGCGATAGGCTCGCGTTCGAACTCGATTTGCGTGCCATCTCGCCGCGTCGCGTCAATGAGACTGATATGCAGCGAATGATGGCCGGCAGCATCGAAGACATTGTCGCTGCGCGTGCAAGGCTGCATGACATTGACGTACCGGATGCGGTGCTGAAGGTTTTGTGTGGCACGGCGTTGGCGCTTGGTGTTGATTCCATGCGCGCATCCTTGATGGCGCTGTCGGTCGCACGTGCAAGCGCAGCGCTCGATGGTAACGATGTCACCACTGATGATGATGCGCGCATTGCGGCCACACTCGTACTCGCGCCACGTGCGACGCGCATGCCGCCTGCGCAGGAACCCGAAGAGCCTGAAGAAGTAGAAGCGCAACAAGAAGACATGCCGCCGCCTGATGCGAGTGATGACCAGCAGGATCAAAATTCACCACCACCCGATCCCGGTGAAAACAAACCGATGGAAGATCGCGTGCTCGATGCCGCCAAGGCTGCGATTCCTGCAGGTTTGTTATCTCAGCTGTTGGCGGGCAGTTTGCAGCAGCGGGCCAGCAGCGGTAAATCCGGTGCAACCGTCAAAGGTGGTCAGCGCGGACGACCTGCAGGTTCGCGTCGCGCGCAACCCGCGCATGGCAGTCGCTTGCATCTGATCGATACGCTGCGCGCGGCAGCGCCCTGGCAAAAAATTCGCAAAGCGACGCTGGGCGCAGACGCTCAACATCGCGTGCAGGTTCGCTCCGATGATTTTCATATTTCACGCATCAAACAAAAAACAGCAACCACCACTTTGTTTGTTGTCGATGCTTCCGGCTCGTCAGCGCTGCATCGACTGGCTGAAGCCAAAGGCGCTGTTGAGTTGCTGCTGGCTGATTGTTATGTCAGACGCGATCAGGTTGCATTGATTGCATTTCGTGGCAAGGTCGCTGAATTGCTGTTGCCGCCAACGCGCTCGCTCGTGCGTGCCAAGCGCAGCTTGTCGGGACTGCCGGGCGGCGGTGGCACGCCATTGGCGACTGCGATTGATACTGCTGCGAGCGTCGCAGAAGGGCTTCGCCGTCGCGGACAGTCGCCGGTCATTGTGTTGCTCACGGACGGCCGCGCCAATGTCGCGCGTGATGGCACCGGTGGTCGCGAGCGTGCGCAATCTGAAGCGACGCAAGCAGCACGTCAGCTTTCGGCCTTGCAAGTACCTTTGCTGTTCATTGACACCTCACCCAAACCGCAACAGGAAGCTGTACAACTTGCTGGCGCCATGCGCGCACGTTATATCCCCTTGCCGCATGCCGGTGCAGCAGCGGTATCCATGGCGGTACGCGCAGCGACGCAGGACGGAGCACGTTAGTTTGGGTGATCGTTTGCAATGGGAGATTGACGGGCGCGACTGGCCCAATCGACGTGCCAGTCGATTTGTAAAAGCTGCAGGCCTGCATTGGCATGTGCAGCAATTCGGTCCTGCGCCGAGTGAAGCGCCGTTGATTGTGCTGCTGCATGGTACGGGCTCATCCTCGCATTCATGGCGCGATGTCGCGCCGCGTCTCGCCGAGCACTACAGTGTCATCGCCATGGATTTGCCTGGTCACGCATTCACGACGATGCCGCCGAACGCCCAGCAATCCCTGGCAGGTATGGCGCGCTATGTTGCAGCATTACTGCATGAACTAAAAATTTCACCTGCCGTGATCGCCGGGCATTCAGCCGGTGCTGCTGTGGCGGCGCGCATGATTCTTGATCAGTCGATTTCACCCGCAGCGCTGGTCAGTCTCAATGGCGCCTTCATTGCCTTTGGTGGTTTGGCCGGACAGTTTTTTTCACCAGTGGCGCGTTTGCTTGCGTCGGGTTCGGCCGCATCCCGTTTTTTTGCGTGGCAGGCAACTGATCCTGCGGTCGTTCAGAAACTCGTTCGCAGCACGGGTTCATTGCTTGATGACGTGGGTATGGATCTGTATGCACGTCTTGTGCGCAGTCCCGGCCATGTGTCTGCCGCGCTGGCCATGATGGCGCATTGGGATCTGGAACCACTCGAGCGTGAATTGCCTCGGCTGTCTTTGCCAGTTTGGATGGTGGCCGCGGAGAACGATACGACCGTACCCGCAATACAAGCAGCGCAGATTGCACGCCGCTTGCCGCAGTCGCGACAGGTGCTTTGGCCCATGCTGGGGCATCTCGCCCATGAAGAAAGTCCGGCGCAGTGCGTCGCATTACTTACGGGCGTGATGCAGGAGGTTTTGCAGAAATAGTCAGGAGTTTTTGCGCTTCACCATGCCAGAGACCCGCTTAAGTTGGTCTCTGGCGTCGCGATGTCTTCGCTCACTCATCTTCTGACATGGTGCGCGTCAAATCTTGCGCAACAAGAATCCGCCAATCGCAGCGGGCCCCTGATTGGCGCTTTGCAGCTGAAAAGTCCCGCCCATTTCTGCTGGCCCCGTGCCGCTGCCGCCAGCACTCACCGGACCGAAGAAACGTCCACCGATACCGCCGCCGAGCGTTGTGTTGCTGGCGCTACCAAAAAAATAATTGGCAAGTTGTCCGCTGCTCAGTGCCGTGCTTGCCGTGAGCGCCAGCGGCAGGGGATCCATCTGCCCCTCATCGATACGCGTGCCGCTGAAGGTGAGCACGACCGTACGGTTATCGAAATCGACTGTCGCCTCTACCTCGCCAAACAGCGGATGTGAATCCTGCGCCTGAAGGTAGCTGAACCACCCATAGATCCGCCCGCGGTAACGGGCCACACCGCTGGTCGGTACTTGTCCAGGCGGCGTTACCTGACCAAAGGCCATCAGTCCGCGTCGCATTTTGTTGTGCTCGTCGCTGCCACCCCATTCGTTGATCAGCACCGTGTCTTGCGTGATCCACGCGCCCAGATTGACGTGCGCGTAGGACCAATGAAGGAAATCACGGTAACCCTTGAATCCGGGGTAAGGAACGCCGACGCCGTCAGCCCAGGGCAGCAGAACCAGCTGGCCATTGGCGTCCACGCCGTAGCCTGCTTGCGTCGCACCGTCCTCATGGAGCCGGGTGGCCTGCGCGCTATCGGGTGTGCCGCCGCCGCTGCGCCAGTCTCCCAGTTGCGCTCTCAGGCCCTGAGTTTCAACGCTGGGGCATCCCAGGTTGTTGCTTGGGCAGCGCACGGCTTCGGTACGCGGGAAATAAACATTGTTCGCGTAATTGGCCTGTGTGCCGTTTGCGCCAAGTCTGCCGAAGTCGAAAAAACTCAGATCAGTGGCGGCGGGTAGTGTCTGGAGGGCGGCCAGCCCATTGGCGTCGATCTGCACGCGTCCCTGGCGAGTTTCAAAGGTCTCGATGATCTGCGGGCGTTCGGTTTTGCCATCCCAGGACAAACCCAGATTCGACAGTAGCAGGGTGACGGATGCCAGTCGGCCATCGGCGGCTTTGCTGACCCGCAGATCCGCTGTGCCGCCGGTGGAGGGTCTGAGCCCGTACGCTATTTGTGGCGCCGGGTTGGGCGTTAGCAAGTCATTGGTCGATACCCCGTATACCTGCACCCCGAAGTCGGTCACTCCGATGCCCTGATCTGTCCGCAATATCGTCGTGCCCGTGCACTCGGTGCCGCTGCCCGGGCAGGCGGCCGCTGTCGTACCCCCTTGAATGCCCGTACCCGTCTGCTGGGGCGATACCGATGTTCCAGTGCCGCCGCCATCACTGCCGCCGCAGCCACTCAGTAATGACAATCCCGCAAGCAGCGCCGCAACGGCGCCGCGTTGACCCAAAAATCTCATGATGAACTCCCCCTTTATTGTCCCTGGTGGTGCGCGCATCGCCAGCGTGACGAATGACGGCTGCGATGGGCAAACCAGAACATAGGGCAGGGGAAAAGCGGCTTCTTGAGGGCCAACAAGTGAATCGTCGATGCAGATGCCGCCCGGCGCGCGGACTTGGCGAGGCACAAGCGCCAAGCTTTGCCGGTGCGCGAGCCGCCGCTTGTCAATTAAACTTGACATAGATAACTGACAGGCATACCTTACATCCAACTACGGCCAGAGAGGTCGTTCAGGAGACAGTATGGACAATTCCGAGCGTATTGAAGCGGCACTTGAGTCAGCCATTGCAGCCCAGGAAGCGCCTGAAGGGCCGCCGCGCCTCGCTGCCGCCGTTCGCCATTCGGTGTTTCCCGGCGGTGCACGCATTCGTCCGCACCTGACTTTAGCGGTTGCGCAAGCGTGTGGTGCTGACGACATTGGCTTGGCCGCTGCTGCCGGCGCGGCCATTGAGTTGATGCATTGCGCCTCGCTGGTTCACGATGATTTGCCCTGTTTCGACAACGCAACTACGCGCCGGGGCCGTCCTTCCGTCTTTGGTGCTTATGGCGAACGGCTGGCCGTGCTGGCTGGCGACGCGCTGATTGTGACGGCGTTCCAGAGCCTTGCAGTGGCCGCTGCGCAAAAACCCGATCGCATGGGCCCGCTCATGAGCACGCTGGCTGCGGGCGTTGCTGCACCTTCGGGTATTGTCGCGGGTCAGGCTTGGGAGTGCGAGCCTAGAGTGGCGCTCACTGCTTACCAGCGTGCCAAGACGGGTGCCTTGTTTGTGGCAGCCACTATTTCCGGTGCACAGGCTGCGGGTGCTGCATGTGAACCATGGCGTGCGCTCGGTGAGTGGCTGGGCGAGGCCTATCAGGTCGCTGATGATATTCGCGATGTGGCGCTGGACACGGACCAACTAGGCAAACCTGGCGGGCAAGACGCCGCGCTGGGTCGTCCCAGCTCAGCGGCAGAGCTGGGTCTGTCGGGCGCTATTCAATATTTCGATCAGCTGATCGCCTACGCCAGCGCGTCCATTCCGAGCTGCCGTGGCTCGGCGCAATTGCGCACACTGGTACGTCAGGAATCGCGTCGGCTGGTGCCCGTGGAGCTCACTCGCAAGCTATTGCCAACAGTCACCCGGATTTCGGCGTAACGATGACGACGGCCGTCTTATCTTGGTCAGACTGGCTGCTCGGCTGGCGTGACCGGCTGCTCGCCAATCCTGCGTTTCATCGTTTTGCGTCCGGATTTCTTCTCACGCGCCCGATCGCCCACCGCCATGCCCGGGAAGTGTTCGATCTGGTGGCCGGTTTTGTGTATTCGCAGGTGCTGGCGGCTTGCGTGCAGCTCGACTTGTTCAAAAAACTCTCAAATGGACCGCAAAGCATCAGCGCGCTGGCGCGGCAGTTCGATATGTCGGTTGAGGCTGCCGAGCGTTTGCTGGTGGCTGCTCAATCGTTACGCTTGGTAGAGAAACGCGGCCTCACGCCTGCCGGCGAGCAGCGCTATGGTCTGGGCATGCTGGGCGCGCCGCTGGTCGATAACGAAGCGGTGATAGCCATGGTTAGGCACCACGCCACGCTCTACGCCGATCTGACTGATCCGGTCGCGCTCTTGCGTGGCCATGTGCGGCCGTCGCTCTCGGAGTATTACCCCTATACCGCGGATGAAGCCAAGGCGCATGCTGCCGAAATCGCGCCTGAAAAAGTCGCCAATTATTCCGCACTGATGTCGGCATCGCAGCCCCTGGTGGCCGCCGAAATTCTCGATGCCTTTTCATTTGCCCCGCATCGTCATCTGCTGGATGTGGGTGGCGGCGAGGGCCGCTTCCTGGTCAGCGTTGCCGAGCGCGCGCCGCACCTGAAACTGACCTTGTTCGACTTGCCACCCGTGGCCGCCAATGCCCGTGTGCGTTTTCAGAACGCCGGGATTGCAGATCGTGCCCAGGCCGTGGGCGGAAACTTCCTTGCCGAGGCTTTGCCAACCGGCGCTGACATTGTCTCTCTGGTTCGCATCATTCACGACCATGACGATGAGCGAGCAGTGACTATTCTCAAGGCCATCCGACAGGCACTTCCGACCGGCGGCACGCTGGTGCTGGCTGAGCCCATGTCGGGCACGCCCGGCGCCGAGGCCATGGGCGATGCCTACTTCGGGTTTTATCTGCTGGCCATGGGTCGCGGGCAAGCCCGTACCGCAGATCAGTTGACAGCGTTGCTGCGCCATTCCGGTTTTGACAACGTGCGTCTTTTGCCGACCCGGATACCGCTTCAGGTCAGGCTGCTGACCGCCCGGGCTGCTTAAGCCGCAATATGTAAATATTACTTGACACTTAAAAGCGTCAGCATAGAATGACACAATACCCGCGAAGGCTCTGCTTCGCGGGGCCGCAAACGAGACGGCCGAAACAAGGTCGTCGCCTCGCTAAAACAACGCCGGGTTCTCCATGAATAACCTGCACCGAGACATGACAGCGCAAGGCCAGTGCCCGAAGGGTCAGGCATGAACGCGCAAGCCGTGGTCGTCGAGCAGCCACATCAGCTGCAGGTGCGCGAACTCGCGCTGGTTGAGCCGACGGACAACGATCTGGTGGTCGATATCTGCTGGAGCGGGATTTCCACGGGAACGGAGAAGCTGCTGTGGTCGGGTCGCATGCCGACCTTCCCTGGCATGGGCTATCCACTGGTACCGGGTTATGAATCCATCGGGCGCGTTGCACAGGCCGGACGCAGCACGCAGTATGAAGTCGGCGAAATGGTGTTTGTGCCCGGGGCTGCCTGTTTTGGTGAAGTGCGCGGCCTCTTTGGCGGTGCAGCGTCACGCGTGGTGATACCCGCGTTGCGCGCCTTGCGTGTATCGGAAGAGCTGGGCGAGCGGGGCACCTTGCTCGCGCTGGCGGCGACTGCGTATCACGCTTATTCCTCAGCGGGCGCGGCGCGTCCGGAACTCATTATTGGTCATGGTGTGCTGGGCCGCATGATTGCGCGGCTGGCCGTCATCGCTGGTGGCAAGCCTGTTGTATGGGAAACCAACCCGGCCCGACGCGCTGGCGCGCAAGGCTACGAGGTGATTGACCCAGCGGACGACAAGACCTCGAACTATCGCAACATTTGCGACGTCAGTGGCGACCCCAAAGTACTTGATTCACTGATCGCGCGTGGCGCATCAGGCTGCGAAATCGTGCTCGCCGGTTTTTATGATGAGCCGCTCTCATTTTCGTTCGCGCCAGCTTTTTTGCGCGAAACAAAAATTCGTGTCGCTGCGCAATGGAAACCGCCCGAACTGCTCGCCGTGCGTGATCTAGCTGAGTCCGGACGGCTGTCGCTCGATGAACTGATTACCCACCGCAGCACACCAGACAACGCCGATGCAGCATATCGCACGGCATTTAGTGATTCCACCTGCCTGAAGATGATCCTCGACTGGAGAAGCCCGAAATGAGCAAGCCACAAGACAACCAGGCTGCACCTGTGCATTTCATGCAGAAAGAGCGTCTGCGCGCTGAGGCTGCGATCGATCCGGATCCAGCGCCGACCGGCGAAGTAACCAAAGAAACCCAGATCATTGCGATCTACGGCAAAGGCGGCATTGGCAAGAGCTTCACGCTCGCCAATCTCTCTTACATGATGGCGCAGCAGGGCAAGAAGGTCTTGCTGATCGGCTGCGATCCAAAAAGCGATACGACCTCTTTGCTGTTTGGTGGCAAAGCCTGCCCGACGATTATTGAAACCTCGTCGAAGAAAAAACTCGCCGGCGAGCCTGTTTCGATTGGCGATGTCTGCTTTAAACGCGATGGCGTTTATGCCATGGAACTCGGTGGACCCGAAGTCGGTCGCGGTTGTGGCGGTCGCGGCATCATTCATGGTTTCGAGCTGCTTGAAAAACTGGGCTTCCATGAGTGGGGCTTTGATTATGTGCTGCTCGACTTCCTGGGCGACGTTGTTTGTGGCGGTTTCGGTTTGCCGATCGCGCGCGATATGTGCCAGAAGGTGATCGTCGTTGGCAGTAACGACTTGCAGTCGCTGTATGTCGCCAATAACGTCTGCTCGGCAGTGGAATATTTCCGCAAGCTAGGCGGCAATGTCGGCGTGGCCGGCATGGTGATCAACAAGGATGACGGCACGGGCGAAGCACAGGCCTTTGCCAAGCACGCGGGCATTCCCGTGCTCTCCGCCATTCCTGCCAACGAAGACATTCGTCGCAAAAGCGCCAGCTACGAAATTATTGGTCGTCCCGAAAGTCAGTGGGGCGCGCTGTTTGCCGAACTCGCGCAGAACGTCGCCGACGCACCGCCTGTACGGCCTAAGCCGATGTCGCAAGACGAATTGCTTGGCCTGTTCTCCGCCGAACACACTGGCCGTGATGTCGTGCTCGAGCCTGCCACGGTCGCTGACATGGTGGGCAAGAGCGAAATCATCAAGAAAACCCTTGAAGTTGTGTACGACGAAGTCTAAGGACAAGTGCCATGAGCCATCCTGTGATTCCGATTGTTGCCAACCCTGAAGCCCTCAAGGCGGATGGTCTCGGCTGCCATTCCGGCAAAGATCAGCTGGATGCCGCTGCACGTGCGGCAGGCAAGAATGAAACACTGGATCAGTACGCACAAGATTATCCGAAAGGCCCGCACGATCAGCCGCAAAGCATGTGCCCTGCGTTTGGTTCCCTGCGCGTTGGCTTGCGCATGCGTCGTACGGCAACCATTCTTTCGGGTTCAGCTTGCTGCGTTTACGGACTGACGTTTACGTCGCATTTTTACGGTGCACGCCGCAGCGTGGGTTACGTGCCGTTTGATTCCGAATCGCTCGTCACAGGCAAATTGTTCGAAGATATTCGCGATGCTGTACACAAGGAAGCCAATCCGGATTTGTATGATGCCATCGTCATCATCAATCTGTGTGTGCCCACCGCCAGCGGTGTACCGCTGCAAATCCTGCCAAAAGAAATCAATGGTGTTCGCATCATCGGTATTGACGTGCCCGGATTTGGAGTGCCAACGCACGCAGAAGCCAAAGACGTACTCGCCGGTGCCATGCTGCGATATGCGCGTAACGAAGCCGGTGCCGGTCCGGTTGCCGCGCCTCGCAATGGTCGCAGTGACAAACCCACCATCACGCTGATCGGCGAAATGTTCCCTGCTGATCCGGTCACCATCGGCATGATGCTCGAGCCCATGGGCTTGGCAGCAGGCCCTGTGGTGCCGACGCGCGAATGGCGCGAACTTTATGCTGCACTTGATTGTGCTGCGGTTGCCGCGATTCATCCTTTTTACACGGCGAGTGTGCGTGAATTCGAAGCCGCCGGTCGCAATGTCATAGGCTCGGCGCCCGTCGGTCACGATGGCACCGAAGCTTGGCTGCAAGCCATAGGCAATAGCTGCAACATCGGTCAGGCACAAATTGATGCGGCAAAAAATCGCATGTTGCCCGCAGTACGCGCTGCGCTCGCAGCCAAGCCGGTCAAAGGCCGCATCACGCTCTCAGGCTATGAAGGTTCAGAGCTGCTGGTCGCACGTCTGCTGGTCGAGAGCGGCGCGGATCTGCGTTATGTCGGCACCGCCTGCCCAAAAACAATTCACAGCGCGGCCGATCTGGAATGGCTCAATGCGCGCGGCGTGCATGTGCAATACCGCGCCTCGCTGGAGCAAGACATCGCCGCAGTACATGAATTCAAGCCGGATCTCGCGATAGGCACGACACCGGTGGTTCAGGCAGCGAAAGAAATGTCGATTCCCGGCCTGTATTTCACCAACCTCATTTCCGCGCGTCCCTTGATGGGCCCAGCCGGTGCAGGATCACTCGCTGCGGTGGTGAATGCCGCGATTGGTAACAAAGCCCGCATGGATGACATGAAGTCCTTCTTCGGTGGCACCGGCATGGGCGACAGCGCCGGTGTCTGGGAAGGTAAACCGCAAGACCGTCCTGAATTCCGCGTGGAGACGCGTCGCCGCCTGGATAAGGCAGCGAAGAAGCGTAAAGCTGAGGAGATGATCTGATGTACGTCATCGACCACGACAGAGCAGGCGGTTATTGGGGCGCGGTGTATGTGTTCACCGCGATCAAAGGATTGCAAGTCATCATCGACGGCCCGGTGGGTTGCGAAAATCTGCCGGTCACATCCGTTTTGCATTACAGCGATGCCTTGCCACCGCATGAATTGCCCATCGTGGTCACCGGATTGGCCGAAGAACAACTGGGTCGCGAAGGCACCGAAGGTTCGATGAAGCGCGCCCATGCAACGCTGGATCCGGATCTGCCTGCAGTGGTCGTTACTGGCTCTATCGCTGAAATGATCGGCGGCGGTGTGACACCCGAAGGCACGAACATCCTGCGCTTCTTGCCGCGCACGATTGATGAAGACCAGTGGCAGTGCGCCAACCGCGCGATGCTCTGGTTGTGGAATGAATACGGCATGCGCCATGTACCTGCGCGCAAGCCATTCGCAGAACGTGCACCGGATGAAAAGCCGCGCGTCAATATCATCGGCCCCAGCTACGGCACCTTCAACATGCCCAGCGATCTTGCCGAGATTCGCCGACTGGTTCAAGGTATCGGTGCTGAAGTAAACATGGTTTTCCCGCTCGGGAGTCACTTGGCAGATGTATCGCGTTTGGTGGAAGCCGATGTGAACATCTGCATGTACCGCGAGTTCGGCCGCCTGTTGTGTGAAGCGCTGGACCGTCCTTATTTGCAGGCGCCGATTGGTCTGCACAGCACAACAAAATTCCTGCGCAAGCTAGGCGAATTGCTCAATCTGGATCCTGAGCCTTTCATTGAGCGTGAGAAGCACACCACCATTAAACCGGTCTGGGATTTGTGGCGTTCGGTCACGCAGGATTTCTTTGGTACCGCGACTTTTGCTGTGGTCGCCAATGAAACCTATGCACGCGGCCTGCGCCACTTCCTTGAAGATGAAATGGGCCTGCCCTGTAACTTCGCCGTCTCGCGCAAGCCCGGCGAAAAAACCGATAACGAAGCTGTGCGTCAGTTGATACGCGACAAACCGCCGCTGATCATGTACGGCAGCTACAACGAACGCATGTATCTGGCCGAATCCGGTGGTGCTTCACCGATGAAACCGGCGTTTATTCCTGCATCGTTTCCGGGCGCGATCATTCGCCGCCATACCGGAACGCCCTTCATGGGCTATGCGGGCGCGACCTATCTCATTCAGGAATTTTGCAATTGTCTGTTTGATGCGTTGTTTCACATTCTGCCGCTGGGCACCGAGATGGACAAGGTCGATGCGACGCTGGCAAAAAGTCATCAGAACACTGCATGGGATGACGACGCACGCGACCTGTTGAATGACATGGTCGCTGCCGAGCCGGTGCTGGTCCAGATTTCAGTCGCCAAACGTCTGCGTGACCGCGCCGAGCGCGATGCGCGACGTGCGGGTGAAGACAGTGTTTCTGTGCAGAGAGTTGCGCAAGCGCGTGATGCGATGCGCGTTGGCGAGCCAGCGTGAACTTGCAGAGTCGCATGAAAAGAATGTCGTGGCAGTTCGCCGCGGATGCCCGGGGTTGCGGGGCTTTACGCACCAATGGCTGCAAAGCTAATTTGAAGGAGCGTACTCATGGCTGAAAGGAAAAGCATCTCCGGGATGACCGATGAGGAGGCTCAGGAATTCCATGCGTATTACATGCAAGGCATGGTGGGTTTCACGGCGGTCGCTGTGATTGCACACATCCTCGTATGGGCATGGCGTCCCTGGATCACCTGATCTCGGATAGTCGATAAAAAGGAATACTGCTATGGCACATACACATCTGAACACGGAAAAGCACCTGAAGGCTTACAACCTGACCTTCTGGACGGTTTTCGCATTGGGATTTCTGATCGTCTTAAGCATTGCCATCGTCGGTACGCTGACCGGCATGCCCTGGCGAAGCTGGTTACCCGGTGCTGAGAGTTGCAAATCACTGTTCGGTGGCGTACAGGCCGCAGTGTATTCATTCATGTCACACACACTATAGGAGTAGGAACCATGTGGAGAATATGGCGCCTTTACGATCCTCTGCGAGCCATGGTGGTTCAAGGGATCTTTTTGTTCGGACTCGCAGCAATGATTCACCTCATTCTGCTGTCGACGAACAAATTCAACTGGCTCGATGGAGTAAAAGCGGCACCAACGGCGCAAAACGCCCCGATGCCCGGACCATCGTCCTAAATCCACTTTTCACAGTGGTGGGGCAGGTGGGCGCGGCCGCAGGCTGACGAACCTGCCCTCAATACAGAATTTATGAGGGATGACAAAGTGCATTCCTGCAGGAGGGCTCGATCATGGCCATGCTGAGTTTTGAAAAAAAATATCGTGTTCGCGGAGGCACCTTGATAGGGGGCGATCTCTTCGATTTCTGGATTGGTCCCTTTTATGTGGGCTTCTTCGGCGTGACCACCATCTTTTTCGCGTTCCTTGGAACTGCGCTGATACTTTGGGGCGCATCACAGGGTCCAACTTGGAATCTCTGGCAGATCAGCATCGCGCCACCGGATCTCAAATACGGCCTGCGCATGGCACCGTTAATGGAGGGCGGCCTGTGGCAGCTCATAACGGTCTGTGCGATCGGTGCCTTCGGATCCTGGGCGATGCGTGAAGTGGAAATTTGCCGAAAACTCGGCATGGGTTACCACGTTCCTGCGGCATTCTCAGTGGCGATCTTCGCTTACATCACGCTGGAAGTGATACGTCCGGTGCTGATGGGTGGTTGGGGTCACGCCTTCCCTTACGGTATCTACAGCCACCTCGACTGGGTATCGAATGTCGGCTACCAGTACCTGCACTTCCATTACAACCCGGCGCACATGCTGGCGATTACCTTCTTCTTTACGACCACGCTGGCGCTGTCCATGCACGGTGGTCTGGTGCTCTCTTCGACCAATCCGGGCAAGGGTGAAGTCGTCAAGACACCTGAGCATGAAGATACGTATTTCCGTGATCTGGTCGGTTACTCGGTCGGCACCCTGGGCATTCACCGTCTCGGTTTGTTCCTTGCGCTGGCAGCGGTGCTGTTCTCCGCACTGTGCATCGTGATCTCTGGACCATTCTGGAGTCGCGGCTGGCCCGAGTGGTGGAACTGGTGGCTGAACATGCCCATCTGGAACCGATAAAGAAAGCGACAGGAGACCACGATGGCTGACTATCAAAACCTATTCACGGCGGTGCAAGTCGCCGGCCCCGTGCATCACGGGAGTGAGCTGCACGATTCGATGAGCACGCGCACGGGCAAACCTTTCCTGCTGCATATTGCAGGTCGTCTGGGCAATGCACAGATCGGTCCTATTTATCTAGGTGGTCTAGGCATCATGTCACTGATGTTTGGTCTGGCTGCGTTCACGATCATTGGCATGAACATGCTGGCTTCGGTGAACTGGGACCCCATTCAATTCATTCGCCAGTTGTTTTGGCTGGCGCTGGAGCCACCTGCACCGGGCAACGGCCTTGGCCTGGCACCGCTCAACCAGGGCGGCTGGTGGCAGATCGCCGGTCTCTCGCTGACTATCTCGATACTGTTGTGGTGGGCGAATGTCTATCGCCGCGCACGCGCGCTGAAAATGGGCACGCATATCGCATGGGCATTTGCTGCTGCGATCTGGTTGTTCCTTGTGTTGGGCCTGTTCCGTCCGGTACTGATGGGCTCATGGGGTGAGGCGGTACCGTTTGGTATCTTCCCGCACCTTGACTGGACTGCGGCCTTCTCTCTGCGTTACGGCAACTTGTTCTACAACCCGTTCCATGCGCTCTCGATTGCCTTCCTGTATGGCTCGGCACTGCTGTTTGCAATGCACGGCGCAACGATTCTTGCGGTCGGACGTTACGGCGGTGAGCGTGAGATCGAACAGATTATTGATCGTGGTACCGCGACCGAGCGTGCCGCACTGTTCTGGCGCTGGACCATGGGCTTTAACGCCACCATGGAATCGATTCACCGCTGGGCCTGGTGGTTTGCGGTGCTCTGCCCGCTAACCGGCGGCATCGGCATCCTGCTGACCGGTACCGTGGTTGATAACTGGTATCTGTGGGCAGTCAAACATGGCGTCGCACCACCTTATCCGCATGTGTGGGGCACGGTCGTGGATCCGGCCACACTGCAGGGAGTAAAACCATGATCGTCAGAATCTTTCAACTCGTGATCATGCTCAGCTTGGGCATGATGCTGACTGCCTGCAAAGACCCACCCATAGAGCGCTTGCCGATGGACAGCGTTCAGCACGGCTATCGCGGTACGGGCATGGTGCAAGTGTATAACCCGCGCACCGTTGCCAGTCAGGATAAGCTGAACACCGCGCCACCTTCAACGCCACCGCTACCTGACAGTGGGCCGAGAGCCAAAGAGGCGTACAAGAATGTACAAGTGCTGGGTGATTTGTCGGCAGGCCAGTTCATCGGGCTGATGACCGCCATGACCACATGGGTGGCACCCAAAGATGGCTGTGCGTATTGCCACAACCTTGAAAATCTCGCCGACGATTCGAAGTACACCAAAGTCGTTGCGCGCAAGATGATCGAGATGACACGCCACATCAACAGCAACTGGAAGAACCACGTCGCTGAAACCGGCGTTACTTGCTACACCTGCCATCGCGGCAATCCGGTGCCAACGCAAGTGTGGTTCACGCCGCTGGAGCAAAACAAAGGTGCCGACTTCATTGGCGACCGTGCTGGTCAGAACACGCCGGGCAAGCTGGTGAATATGTCGTCATTGCCAACTGATCCGCTGACACCGTATCTGCTGCAAGACAAACAGATTCGCGTCAATGGTCCAACGCCTCTGCCATCAGGCAACCGTAGCTCGATCAAACAGGCGGAATGGACGTATGGCCTGATGACGCACATGTCGAATTCGCTCGGCGTCAATTGCACCTACTGCCATAACACGCGTTCGTTCCAGAGCTGGGAAGGCAGCCCGCCACAGCGCATCACTGCCTATCACGGCATACGCATGGCGCGTGATGTGAATAACGCCTACATGGTGCCGCTGACCGATACCTTCCCGGTCAATCGCAAAGGTGAAGGTGGTGATGTCGCCAAAGTCAGTTGCGCGACTTGTCACCAAGGTGCTTACAAGCCTCTGTACGGTTATCCGATGATAAAAGACCATCCGTATCTGACGGGTCCCGCCAAGAGCGCAGCAGCACCCGCCAATGAAGTAACGAAGACCGCAGCAAAATAACGCAGCAAAAAAGCGCAGTAAAGAAAACGCATCAGCGATCCCGGCGCAAGCCGGGATCTGCCTGCCGCCTCATTCGGCAGCCAGAGATCAGCATCCACCGATTGCGGAGTCTTCCGTGAGTACAGGCCGACTCGTCAGCAAACAAATCACCAGTGCGTCGGCGACGGATGTCGCACCCGACACGTCCAATCGTTCGAAATCCACTCAAGCGCCACTGCAAGGCATCGTGGTTGTATTGCTGTCAAAGTTGCGACCGGCCCACTGGCACTGGGGCTGGCAGCGTATTGCTTTTGGCAGCTGGTGGCCCAACACCACGCCCGGACTGAAGTTCATGAAGACGCTTGGCAGTGGAAAAGAGGGCGGCTTTGGTCTGATGCCCAGTCTTTCACATCAAGGAATGTTCTGCGTCTTTGATAGTGAAAGCCAGGCGAATGACTTCGCCAATCATTCCGGACTGATCTCGCGTTACCGCGAGCGTAGTGAAGAACTTTTTATCGCCGTGCTCAGGCCGGCCAGCGCCCGCGGCAGCTGGGATGGGATGACACTTGTGGAAGGTGAAAGTCTGCCCGCCAACGCCATGCTGGCCACACTCACGCGCGCATCGATACGCCCACGCGCAGCCGCGCAATTCTGGCGGCATGCGCCAGCAGCGCAGGACAGTCTGGCCGATGCACCCGGTTGTCTTCTGGCGGCCGGGCTGGGTGAAGCACCGGTATTCCGACAGGCGACCTTCAGCCTCTGGCAAAGCACGGCAGCGATGGACGCCTATGCGCGCACGGGTGCGCATCGTGATGCCATCAGCGCTGCATGGAAGCACCAGTTCTTCTCCGAATCCATGTTTGTTCGATTCGAGCCCTTGTCGCTGCAAGGTCAATGGAAAGGACAATCGTTTGACTAATGCGCTACATGAGCATCGCGTGGTCGTGGTCGGTGCGGGCGTCGCAGGATTGGTCGCGGCATTGCAGCTCGCGCAGCGCAATATGCAGGTCACGCTAATTGAGGCGGCAGAGCAACCCGGTGGCAAGATGCGACAGCTGATGGTCGATGGCGCGCCCATCGACAGCGGTCCCACTGTTTTCACCATGCGTTGGATTTTCGAGCAGATCTACGCAAATGCCGGCACCCGACTCGAAGATGAGCTCAAGCTCACTTCCTTGCCCGTCCTTGCTCGTCATGCCTGGAGCGAAAATGAACGTATGGATCTGTTTGCCGATCCCGGACGTTCGCGCGATGCGATTGCGCGTCTCGCCGGTCCTGCAGAAGCAGCGCGATTTGTACAATTCTGCAAGCAGGCGCGCGAAGTGTATGACACCCTCGAAGGGCCCTTCATTCGTTCCCAGTCACCAACGCTGGCCAGTATGGCGGGCGATCTCGGTCTGCGCGGACTGGCGGTGCTGGCCTCACTGGGGCCGATGAGTAATTTATGGGATGCGTTGCGTCAGAATTTTCATGATGTACGACTGCAGCAATTGTTTGCACGCTATGCGACTTATTGTGGATCATCCCCCTGGCAGGCACCGGCGACGCTGATGTTGATCACGCAAGTTGAGCTTGATGGTGTCTGGTCCGTCGAAGGAGGCATGCATGCGCTGGCCAGATCACTCGCATCGCTCGCAGAAAAGAGCGGTGTGAGCATTCGTTATGCATCACCTTGCACTGAGATTCTTACCGAAGGAAAAAAAGTATCTGGCGTACGTCTTGCCAGCGGTGAAGTGCTCGCAGCCGATAGCGTCGTCTTCAATGGCGATGCGTCCGCGTTGACGCAGGGTTTGCTAGGTGCCGGCCTCAGGAGAACTGCCCCCCGCCTATCTGCAAGCAAACGTTCCTTGTCAGCACTCACCTGGAGCGTGCACGCAGAAACCGAGGGATTTCCGCTGGATAGACACAACGTATTTTTTCAAGCGGACTATGCGCGTGAGTTCAGCGATATTTTTTCGCGTGCGCGACTGCCGCAGACACCTACCGTTTATGTGTGTGCGCAAGATCGCGGCAGTGACGCCGCTGCACCAAAACGCGATCGATTGCTGGTACTCGTCAATGCGCCCGCCGAAGGCAGTCGCACGCTAACTGAATCGGAGATTGATGCATGCGAAACCCATTCCTATTCCCTGTTGGCGCGCTACGGCCTGAAGGTACATCGCACACCGGAGAACACGCAGCGGACATCCCCGGCGGAATTTCACCGTCTCTTTCCGGGCAGCGCCGGCGCGCTGTACGGCATGGCGACCCATGGCTGGATGTCGGCTTTCGCCAGATCGGGAGCGAAGACCCCGCTGCCGGGACTCTACCTCGCGGGTGGGACCGTGCATCCGGGACCGGGCGTGCCCATGGCAGCCATGTCGGGCCAACTGGCGGCCGCCACCCTGATGGCTCACCTCGATTCGACCAGCCGGTCCCGTCGGGTGGTTATCTCTGGTGGTACATCGATGCCCTCAGCGACGACGGCAACTACGGCCTGACCATCATTGCCTTTGTTGGCAGCGTTTTCTCGCCTTACTATCGCGCTGCATTAAAGCGCGGTGCAGCCAATCCGGAAAACTATTGCTCGCTCAACGTCGCCCTGTATGGCCGCAATCCTCGTTGGGCCATGACCGAGCGTGGCAGCAATCATGTTCAACGTGATGCATCCAGTTTCACCATCGGGCCTAGCAGCCTGCATTGGCATCGCGATCATCTGGAAATCGATATCTGCGAAATCGGCATGCCCATGCCCTTGCCAGTGCGCGGCAAGGTGCGTGTCTATCCTTCATCGTTGTTGACGTTCAGCACCGCGCTCGACGACCAGGGCCGTCATCGTTGGGGTCCACTGGCCGCTTGTGCCCGTGTTGAAGTTGAAATGAACAAGCCATCACAGCGATGGAGTGGTCATGGCTACCTCGATTCGAATGAAGGCGATGAACCTGTCAGTGAACCTTTTCGTGAATGGGATTGGTCGCGCGCTTTACTCTCAGATGGCTCGGCTGCAGTGATCTACGATGTGCAGCAAAAGCAGGGAGAAGATCGTTTGCTCGGTTTGCGTTTTTCACCCAATGGACACATAGAAGAATTTGCACCACCACCGCGCCATTCGCTCGAACTGACCCGCTGGCGCATACCGCGTCGTATGCGTAGCGAGGGTGATGCGCCGGTGCGGGTGATTGATATGCTGGAAGACACACCGTTTTATGAGCGCTCAGTACTCAATAGCCGATTGTTTGGCGAAGATGTGATCAGCGTGCATGAGACCCTGAACGTACCTAGGCTGGTGTCGCCGGTCGTGCAATATATGCTGCCTTTCAGGATGCCGCGTCGGAGCTGATTCGCCACCGATTTCATTTGCTGTACCCAAACGAGACGCCCTCTATCTGTCACCCTGCAAGTGACAGTGATTTCAATAAGCCATCCACAGAACTTCTGCCGTGATCGCAACGTTGACCGTGGTCGTTCGCCATCATCATCAAGCCTACACAGAAAACAACCAACGAATAGTGCATCGGCACATTTGAGTTTGGTGGCATCGTTTTCTACACTGCATCTCAGGGTCAGTCCTACGCCTCCATTTATCTCAAGAGCGCTTATGAAGTAGCGCTATCAGAAATGGCAATGGGTTCTTGCGTCGTATGGCTGTCGGGAGCCAGTGAGCGGGATACCAACATGGAGAACATCAATGACACGAAATTCCATTTCGCTCGGTGATCCCTTATCTCTTGCGATGCGCGTTGTTATTGTTACTATGGACAATCATCTTGCCAGCGCTGCCACACGTGCGCAGACACTGTTGAACAAGAGTCTGCCGGGCGTTTCGCTATCAGTGCATGCAGCCTCGGATTGGGCCGAAGACACATCAGCCTTGTCACGCTGCCGCCATGATATCGCTCAGGGCGATATTGTGATCGCGTCGATGCTGTTCATGGAGGATCATTTTTTCCCTGTACTGTCCGACCTCGCCGCACGGCGAGACCATTGCGATGCGATGGTTTGCATCATGTCGGCGTCAGAAGTAATGAAACTGACTCGCATCGGCCGCTTCAAAATGGATGGCACTACACGTGGACCGATCGCATTTTTGAAGAAGCTACGCGGAAAGAGTGACGAAAAGGCATCGAGCGCCACTGCCAACAAAACTGCTGGCGCTGCGCAAATGAAAATGTTGCGCCGGTTGCCAAAGCTGTTGCGATTCATTCCCGGTACTGCGCAGGACGTGCGTAATTATTTCTTGACCCTGCAGTACTGGCTGGCTGGTTCGGAAGAGAACATTGCCGGCATGGTGCAGCTCTTGGTGAACGCTTATGCCGAGGGTGAACGCAAGTCATTGCGCGGCAAGGCGGCGCCTGTTGCACCCATTGATTATCCCGAAGTCGGTGTGTACCACCCTCGCTTAAAGAAGAGCAAGCTCTCCGGTATACACAAAGGCATGACAACGCGCGCAGATCTGCTGCCAACAATCGCCAATACAAAAGGCACTGTGGGCTTGCTGTTGATGCGCTCCTATCTGTTGGCGGGCAACACGCGTCACTATGATGGTGTCATTGCTGCACTTGAGGCACGCGGTTTGTCGGTCCGTGCTGCTTATGCAAGCGGACTGGATGCACGGCCCGCAGTCGAGCAGTTCTTCATGCATCAGGGCCAGCCATGTGTCGATGCGATGGTATCGCTGACGGGCTTTTCCCTGATCGGGGGGCCGGCCTATAACGATGCAAAAGCCGCCGAGGATCTTCTGGCATCGATGGACGTACCCTATCTTGCGGTATCACCTGTGGAGTTTCAGACCCTGGAGCGCTGGGGAGAATCCGACCGAGGTCTGTTGCCGGTGGAAGCGACCATGATGGTCGCACTTCCAGAGCTTGATGGCTCCAGTGGTTCGCTGGTATTTGGCGGTCGCAGTGACGCAACCGGCAAGGCTTGTATCGGCTGCGAACGCCGTTGTACGTTCGAGAAAGCTGATAACGCACAGGACATGCAGACGTGCAGCGAACGTGCGGACATGCTCGCCGCGCGCGTGGAAAAACTCATCGTTTTGCGCAAAGCGCAACGTGCAGAACGTAAGGTCGCGATTGTCTTGTTCAACTTTCCGCCCAATGCAGGCAGCACTGGTACGGCGGCTTTCCTTGCGGTGTTCGAATCGCTGTATAACACCATGGCTGCGATGCAGCGAGCTGGTTACACTATCGATATGCCTGATGGCGTAGACACACTACGCAATACCATCCTCAAAGGTAACGCCGAGTGTTACGGTACATCGGCGAATGTGCATGCGCGAATTCGGACCGATGAACATGTGCGCAAAGAAAAGTATTTGCGCGATATCGAGGGGCAATGGGGCCCGGCACCTGGACAACATCAAAGTGATGGTGCACACATCTTTGTACTCGGTGCACAGTTCGGTCATGTGCTGGTTGGTATACAGCCTGCAATCGGTATCGAAGGCGATCCGATGCGTCTGCTGTTCGAAAAAGGTTTCGCACCCACTCACGCGTTTTCTGCGTTTTATCGTTACTTGCGCGACGATTTTGCAGCGCATGCTGTTCTGCACTTTGGCACTCATGGGGCACTCGAGTTCATGCCCGGCAAACAGAGCGGTATGTCCGGCACCTGCTGGCCTGACCGTCTGATTGCAGAATTGCCGAATACTTATCTCTATGCTGCGAATAACCCCTCCGAAGGCACGATTGCCAAACGCCGTGCTAACGCGACCCTAGTGTCTTACCTAACGCCGCCAGTGGCCGAAGCGGGTTTGTACAAAGGCCTCAATGACCTTAAAGCGTCATTGAATCGGTGGCGCGCACTCGGCTCAGAGGACGCTCATGAAAGGCAAGGCCTCGCTGAATTGATTCACACGCAGGCAGTTGTGCTCGAGCTCGCACCTGCGGCACCCACTTGGGCGGCTGAGAGCGAGCAGGAAATTGCTGCGCTCAACGATGCTGTGCTGGAGCTTGAATACACGCTGATACCTCATGGCTTGCACGTGGTCGGCAAAGCGCCTAGCACCGAAGAGCGTACCGACATGCTGGTCGCCATGGCTGAGTCGGCGCATCAGGCGAGTGTTACGCCCGAGTTGCGCGCATCTATCAAGGCGATGCTCTTAGGTGAACCGCAGCCTGCGCCGCTTGCCGAGGCGCAGAGCAGTTTGCTAGCCAAGCTGGCGGTGTCGAGCGAGCTCATGCATGAGTCGCACGAACTCGATGGGCTACTCGCTGCGCTCGATGGCCGCTACGTGCGTCCCGCGCCCAGCGGCGACTTGATGCGCGCACCGGAAATCCTGCCAGCCGGGCGCAATCTACACGGCTTTGATCCTTTTAGATTGCCCAGTGCCTATGCCGTCAAGGATGGCGCCAAGCAGGCCGAGCGGCTGCTGACACGGCATCAGCAAGACACGGGCCGCTTCCCCGAATCGATTGCGATGGTGCTGTGGGGAACCGACAACTTGAAAAGCGAGGGCGGACCGATTGCCCAAGCGATGGCCTTGATGGGTGCCCGGCCCCGCTTTGATCACTACGGACGGCTGGCTGGCGCAACGCTGACATCGTTGGATGAACTTGGTAGGCCTCGTGTGGATGTCCTGATTACCTTGTCCGGTATCTTCCGCGATCTGCTGCCATTGCAGATACGTATGCTGGCCGAAGCAGCATTACTGGCAGCGAATGCGAATGAGCCAGAAGATAAAAACTTTATCCGCAAGCATGCGCTGGCTTATCAGCAATCTCATGGCTGCGACATGGAGACTGCGGCACTGCGCGTGTTCGGCAATGCCGAGGGCGCATACGGTGCAAATGTGAATCATTTGATCGACTGCAGTCGCTGGGATGATGAAGACGAACTGGCCGAGACGTATACCTGTCGCAAAGGCTTTGCCTATGGCGCGAGCGGTCGGCCTGTCGCGAAGCCCGATCTGCTCAATACGTTGCTGGGGCGAGTAGATCTCGCTTATCAGAACCTGGATTCGGTCGAAGTCGGCGTCACGACGATTGATACCTATTTCGATACCTTGGGAGGCATCAGCCGTGCGGTCAAGCGCGCCAAGGGACCGAATGCACAGATCGCACCGGTTTACATCGGTGACCAGACCCGCGGCGGCGGCACAGTTCGTACCCTGAGCGAGCAGGTGTCTCTCGAGACCCGCACGCGCATGCTCAATCCGAAATGGTACGAGGGCATGCTTGCGCATGGCTATGAAGGCGTGCATCAGATCGAAGTACATCTCACCAACACCATGGGCTGGTCAGCGACCACGGGTCAGGTGCAACCCTGGGTGTATCAGGAGCTGACTCAAACCTTTTTGCTTGATCCCGAAATGCGCGAGCGGCTGTCTCGCCTGAACCCGACGGCATCAGCGCGGGTGGCAAGTCGGCTGATGGAAGCAACCGAGCGAAATTATTGGACACCGGACGCGAACATGCTGGAGGCGATGCGGCGCGCAGGTGAGGAGCTTGAAGATCGCCTCGAGGGTGTCAGCTGACGTGTGCATGACAGAGTCTGCTCAGGAATACGGCAACTGTCGCAGCGCCAGATGACCAGCAACAATGGCCTGCAACCGGTGAGGTGATGAAGATGATTTCAAACGAAAGCTTATTGATGAACCACAGCGCCACTTACCAAAAAAAACGCGACCGAATCGAAGCGTATTTTGATCGCACTGCGGCTGACCAGTGGGCCAGGCTAACCTCGGACGCACCTGTGTCCGGTATCCGCAAGACTGTTCGAGCAGGGCGCAATCGGATGCGTGAGACGCTGCTCTCCTGGTTGCCTGAGGATTTGCATGGACGGCGCATTCTTGATGCTGGTTGCGGCACGGGTGCGATGGCGGTAGCACTGGCTGAGCGAGGCGCGCAGGTTGTTGCAGTGGATATTTCGCCAACGCTGGTGCAGATCGCACGCGAGCGATTGCCGCGTCATCTCCCGAGCGACAGGCTGGAATTCGTAGCCGGCGACATGCTGTCGCCCACATTTGGACAATTCGATCATGTGATTGCGATGGACTCAATGATTCATTACGAGCGACAGGACTTGGTGCAGGGATTGGCCGCGCTTTCGCAACGTGCCACGCATTCGGTGTTGTTCACTTTTGCGCCCAGCAATGCGCTGCTGGCGATGATGATTCGGATTGGTCGTCTTTTCCCGCGTGAGGACCGTGCGCCATTTATTGAGCCTCTCGCAGAAGCGACGCTGCGCAGAGAGTTTGACCGAAACGATGTATTTGCCGGCTGGTGCGCCGCGCGCGCTGAAAAAATTTCCAGTGGGTTTTATACGTCGCAAGGGATGGAGCTCGCACGAGCATGAGCATCATCACGCTCAACACAATTGTCGTTCTGATCTGGACAGGATTTGTCGTGTTGAACCTGTGGTTATGGCTAAGCAGTCCCCGGGACTGTATCTCGGAGTCGCAACGCTCCACGGATGATTCACACCATGAGGAGGGGATATGCAAAACACAGCGACCGTCATCAACTCGGCTGTAAGTGCGGCCCAAAAAGTGGTGAACGATACAGCATTTTCACCGCACTTTTACACGACGGACTTTGATGCGATGAGCAGAATTTGTATTGAGCCAGTGCGGCCCGCATGGAATGCGATGATGGCAGCGTACGAAAGGGATGACAATCGCAACTATTTCCAGCGTGACGCAAGCTTCGCTGATGAGCTACTCGAGTGTGATTCGAAGATGTCGCCAGAGCTGAAACAGGAAATGCTGGACTTCCTGATCACGACACTGACCTCGGAATTATCAGGCTGCATCCTGTACAACGAGATCAAGCGCAATGTCAGCAATCCGGATATCAAGCGGCTGATGGGTTACATGGCGCGCGATGAGGCGCGACACGCAAGTTTCATCAATGCGTCACTGAAAGATTACGGGCTTGGTA
>JBIIEY010000075.1:0-7989 GCA_044237595.1 Burkholderiaceae bacterium
CTATGTTGACAAGGAAGATATCGACGAGATCATCGATCAACATCTGGTGGGTGGCAAAGTGGTTGATAGACTCAAGATCTGATGCACCATGAATTCCCAGACACAGGCTTTTTCAATTGCCGGTGAAGCAGGCCCGCTTGAGTGCAATCTGGATTTGCCCACCGAAGTCCCGCCACGTGGTATCGCACTGATAGCTCATCCCCACCCGCTCTATGGCGGCACAATGGATAACAAAGTGGTGCAAACGCTCGCACGCGCTTTCATTGCGTTCGGATATGTCAGCGTTCGCATGAATTTTCGGGGTGTCGGATCATCGGGCGGCATATACGATGACGGCATTGGTGAAACACAGGATATGGCGCTGCTCCATGCCCACATGCGCGCGCAATATCCGAATCTGCCAGTGGCGATGGCCGGATTCTCATTTGGCACCTTTGTGCTTTCTCGTCTTCAGCAGCAGCTTGTAGCTCAAAATCAGCCTGCAGAACGCTTGGTGCTGGTCGGCACTGCGGCCGGCAAATGGGCATTACCGGAGGTACCTGCCAATACCCTGCTGATTCACGGCGAGCAGGATGACACCATACCCCTGATCGATGTACTTGACTGGGCGCGTCCTCAGGATTTGCCAGTAATTGTCATTCCCGGCGCCGATCATTTTTTTCACCGAAAACTGCATCACATAAAAGCGCTGGTCATCGATGGCTGGGATCGCTGATCTTCATCACAAGCTCTATAATCCCCACCTGTCTTTTATCGGTTGATCGTGTCTAGTTTTATGAAAAACCTGCTGTGTGCATTACTTGGTTTTCTGCTGATGACCAGCGCAAGTGCGCAAACGATTGCGCCACCCACGGTTGCCGCACGCGCCTGGTTGCTGCTGGATGCAAGCAGCCAGCAAGTGCTGGCCGCGCATGAGGCAGATGTGCGCATCGAGCCTGCATCGCTGACCAAGATCATGACCGCCTATCTGACGTTTTCTGCGATCCGGGACAAGCGACTCGACATGAATCAGACGATCAACGTGTCTGTCAATGCATGGAAGGTTGATAGCGGCAGCTCTAAGATGTTCATCGAACCCGATACGGCCGTGCGCGTCACGGATCTGCTGCATGGACTGATCGTGCAATCAGGCAATGATGCTGCCGTCACACTGGCCGAGGCGGTTGCTGGTGATCAGGCAGCGTTCACCGTGCTGATGAACCGTCAGGCAGCGCAGATGGGTCTGAAAAATACGCGTTTCGCGAATCCACATGGCCTGCCTGATCCCAACAATTATTCGACGGCGCGCGATCTTTCAGTGCTTGCGTGGCGACTGATTACGGATTTTCCCGAGTTCTACAAGATTTATTCGGTGAAGAACTTCACTTACAACAAAATCAGTCAGCCCAATCGCAATCGCCTGTTATGGCTGGATGAAACTGTCGATGGCATGAAGACCGGCCATACCCAAGCGGCAGGCTATTGTTTGATTGCCTCTGCGATGAGGCCCAACGGCAGTGGCCAGCGGCGACTGATCTCCGTCGTGCTGGGTGCAGAATCCGATGATATGCGCGCGCAGGAAAGTCAGAAGCTGCTGAACTGGGGCTTCATGAATTTTCAGTCCTTCAAAATTTACTCGAAAGATCAGGCCGTGCTGACGCCCGTCGTATGGAAGGGATCGAAAGATGAGGTGAGACTGGGATTCAATCGCGACGTCTATGTCAGCCTGCCACGCGGATCGACCGCCAATCTCAAGTCGGTGGTGCAAAGGACTGACCCACTGATCGCGCCCATCCCCCAATATCGTCAGGTGGGAACGCTGAAAGTGCTGGCCGACGGCAAAGTCGTTAGCGAACTGCCTTTGCAAGCGCTGGATCAGGTGAACGAGGCGACTATTTTTGGGCGCGCATTTGATTCTTTGCGGCTGATGTTGCCTCACTAGCAGATCATCCTCTGAAAATGAATCGACCTGAAGACAGCCTGATCATCTACCCGTGTGACTTTCCCATAAAAATCATGGGCGTCACACAAGAGGCCTTCGCGCAGACGATGGTCGATGTGGTGCGCTCACATGACCCTGAATTTGACGCCGGCAAAATGGAAATGCGTCCCTCATCAAACGGGAATTATTTATCGCTGACAGTTACCGTGCGCGCTACCAGCCGCGAGCAACTGGATAACCTTTATCGCGCGCTGTCTTCTCACCCCATGGTCAAAGTTGTACTCTGACATGCCCGATCTGCAGATCCTGCAACGTGGTGTTGAAGACTATACGCAAACCTTTGATGCAATGCGGGCCTTCACCGATGCGCGCAATGCAGGGACGCCTGATCAATTGTGGCTGGTCGAACATCCACCAGTATTTACACTGGGTCTGGCCGCCGACGTCGCCCATATTATTGATGCCCATGATATTCCTGTCGTTCAGACGGATCGCGGTGGCGAAGTCACTTATCATGGCCCGGGTCAGGCGGTGGTTTATATTCTTTGTGACCTGCGCCGCGAGGGGCAAGTCTGCCTGCCACGAGAGTTCGTCAGCTGTATCGAGCAAGCCGTCATCGAGACACTGGCGGCGTATAATCTGGACGGTGTTCGCAAGCCTGGCGCCCCGGGAATTTATGTGGCCCAGGGCCCGTATGCCGGTGCAAAAATCGCTGCGCTTGGTTTGAAAATTCGCGCCAGTGGCTGCACCTACCACGGCGTATCGCTGAATGTCGCGATGGATTTGCAAGCATTCTCCTGGATCAATCCCTGCGGCTATCCGGGGCTGCAAACTATCGATATGCGCACACTCGGGGTTGATGTGACACTGACGGACGCGCAACAAACACTCGCTCAGCAACTGGAAAAACAACTTCGTGCCTGACATGGATTCTGAGAACGCTAACGCACCTGCCTACAATCCCTCTGAAAAACAAAAGGGGGCCGGAAAGACTGCGCGCATACCGATCAAGATCGTGCCCGCAGAAAAACTGCCCAAGCCGGACTGGATACGCGTCAAGGCGGCATCGCCCACCACACGGTTCTACGAGATCAAGGATATTCTGCGCGCGAACAAGCTGGTGACCGTGTGCGAAGAAGCCTCATGCCCCAATATCGGCGAGTGCTTTGGGAAGGGAACTGCCACCTTCATGATCATGGGCGACAAATGCACACGGCGCTGCCCGTTTTGCGATGTGGGTCATGGACGCCCCGATCCACTGATATCAACGAACCCGAGAATATTGCGAAGACCATCGCAGCACTTCGCCTGTCCTATGTCGTGATTACTTCAGTCGATCGTGATGATCTGCGTGATGGTGGAGCTGCTCACTTTGTTTCATGCATACAGCGCGTGCGCGAACTCTCGCCCGATACAAGGATTGAAATTTTGACGCCGGATTTTCGCGGCCGCATGGACAGGGCACTGGAAATTCTCAAGGCCGCACCGCCAGATGTAATGAATCACAATCTCGAAACGGTGCCTCGTCTTTACAAAGAAGCGCGCCCGGGCTCTGATTATGCGTACTCGCTGGATCTGCTCAAACGCTTCAAAGCCTTGCATCCGGACGTACCCACCAAATCGGGTCTGATGGTCGGATTGGGTGAAACCGATGAAGAAATTCTGGAAGTCATGCGAGACCTGCGTGCACATAATGTAGATATGCTCACCATCGGTCAGTATCTGACACCCAGTGGTGACCATTTACCGGTGAGGCGCTATGTGCACCCGGACACCTTCCGCATGTTCGAAGCCGCAGCTGCAGATATGGGGTTCATGCATGCTGCGGTGGGTGCAATGGTGCGCAGTTCCTATCATGCCGATCAGCAGGCGCATAAGGCCGGGCTGAAGTAACGCGACCTCTGTCTCTGCCGATAAGGCTGCATCGTCAGACTGAGAGTGCTTTCTCGATCAGCTGATGCATGGCCGGAAATTCCGGAATGCCGACATAGCGCTTGAGGATCTCACCGTTTTTGTTGATAAGGAAGGTAGTCGGTGTAAGTTTCACATCACCGAATGAGCGCGCAACCGTACCATCGGCATCCAGCGCAACCTTGAACGGCAGCTCTCGCGTCTCGGCGTAGTTCATAACGTAGTTGGGTGGGTCATAACTCATCGCCACTGCCACGAATTCAAAACCACGCTCGCGGTATTTCTTGTAGGTTTCCACCATCTCCGGCATTTCCTGCACACAGGTACTGCAACTGGTTGCCCAGAAATTCACCATCACCACCTTGCCGCGCAATGAGGCCGTGGTGATTTGCTCACCTTGCAAAGTCTTGAAGGTTGCTGCAGGCGCCATTTCTTTTTTGAGCAGAGAAAGCGCAAAGAACAGAATGACACCCAGTATGGCCAGAATGGCCATGGTTTGAATGATGGTGAGGCCGCCTATGCGGCGTGGGAAATGACGAGACATGGGACTTTCCAAAGTTAAGATCAAGCAGTTGCCATTATAGGGCAGTGCAGCAGGTCGTCCGAATGAAAAAGGGGTGGGCGCCTTGCGCCACACCCCTTGCATGATGCGAATTCATGATCCGATAACGACTTACTTCTCCGGAGCCTCCTTGGGCGCCGCTGGCTTTGCCGGTGCGCTGGCGTCTGACTTGGGTTGAGCATTGGGCTCCGGGTTCGCAGCCGGTGCCGCCTTGGAATCTGCTGCAGCAGGCTTTTCCTTGTCATCTGCCTGCTTGGGAATGAATTGCTTTGCCTCGGCTTCATCAATGTATTCAAACAACAAGACCACTTTGTTGATCTTGCTGGCGGCATTGCGGGCCACTTCGCCACCCAGCTTCGCTTCTCTCTCGGTCACTCGACCCATCAAATAGACGACGCTGCGATCGGTATGCACCTTGAACGCATTAACATACAAGTCCTGGGTATCGATGATCGCTGCCTTGACTCTGCCGGTGATCAGCGCATCATTGGACCGCACACCGACGCTGGATACCGGCGCAATGACCAGATCGTTTTCTATCGATTTGATCCCGGCAATCGTTTCGATCTGTTTCTGTACTTCAGCCTTCATTTTTTCATCGGCCACCTCACCTGTCAGTAGCACCATGCGGTTGTAGCTGCTCACGGCAACCCGGCCTTTATCGCCGGTGATCTTGGTGGCACGGCCGGTAGCTTTGAGTTCGATGGCAGCATCGTCTGTTTGCGCACCCAGTGTGCGCCGGTCCGTAGCCACGATTGCGCCCGCGACCGTACTACCCACCATTAGTGGCACGCAAGCCTGCAAGCTGAATAACGCTGTAGCGCCAAGCGCAAGGGTGAACAAACCGCGGTACACGCGCGCTTGAAAAACTGATCTCATTCCGCATCTCCTCCAAAAAGTGCGACATCAATGCCATCGCAAAAACAATGAATAATCAATAAATGAACTTCCTGAATCCGGGTCATGCGGTCATCTGGCACACAAATATGTACATCGGCGTCGCTCAGCAATGCGGCAATTGCGCCACCACCTTTACCTGTGAGGGCCACGATACGCATGTCTCGCTCCTGAGCAGTCTCAATGGCAGCCAGGACATTTGCCGAAGTTCCCGAGGTCGATATCGCCAAAAGCACATCACCAGCCTGCCCATAAGCCTGCACCTGCTTGGAGAAAATCTCGGCAAAACTGTAATTATTACCAATCGCAGTCAGTATGGAAGGATCGGTTGACAAAGCCAGCCCCGGCAGCGGCAGCCGCTCACGTTCGAAACGACCAACCAAGCCCGCAGCGAAATGCTGCGCATAAGCGGCAGAACCGCCATTGCCACAAGCCAGAATGCGATTCCCATTGGAGAGCGCCGAGAACATCAGGTCGACGGCTTCCGCAATCGGATGCGCAAGCTCTGCTGCCGCCTGAATCTTCAGTTCGGCACTCTCGTTGAAATGTCCAATAATGCGTTGCTTATTCATTCTGGCACAGATTATAAAAGGAAGTGGCCCTGAGGGCCTGCCGGACTTTCGGAATTACCGTGCAGTCGCTCAGTAAGCCGAGAGGCGTATGTTTTTCATCCAGCGCATATCATCGCCTTCGATAGCGACCAGATCGAAGCGACAGGCAGGTGGCTTTCGAAATCTGAGAAGGTAGAAGGCAGCGCTACGCCACAAACGCCGCTGCTTGACTGGCCCGACACTAGCGGCAGCACCACCAAAACGTCGATCTTTGCGTGAGCGGACTTCAATAAAGACTAGCGTTTGTGCATCGTGCATGATCAAATCAATTTCACCTGTACGACAGCGAAAATTTTTTTCGATCAGTATCAGGCCCTGCTGCTCAAGGAAAGCCAGTGCACGCGCTTCGGCATCCCGACCGAGTGAAACAGCGCTTGGCCGCTGAAAATCACGACGGGTCGCCATTGCCGCGAGCTTCATGACGCACACTTTTGTACAATAGGCCAGCTCGATCCCGAGCGACCTGCAAGGCTTCATTCATTTTCCAGCCCCCATCCCCCATGGAATCATCGGCAAACACGGATTTCACAGCAAGAATTACCGCACTGGCCGGGGAACTCGAACGTCAGAGTTTTCCGGAAGGCGCATTATATGTAGTTGCAACCCCTATTGGAAATATGGGTGATATCAGCCTGCGCGCACTGAAAGTACTGTCGCTGTGCACTGCCATTGCCTGCGAAGACACACGAATGACGGGACAATTACTCGCTCGCCTGAACATCGATAAGCCTCTCTTGTCTGCGCATCAGCACAATGAAAGAGAAGCGGCAGAAAAAATCATCCGCCGCTTGCAGGAAGGGGAGCGCATTGCTCTGGTTTCGGATGCCGGCACACCTGCAATTTCAGATCCGGGTGCGCGCATCGTCGATGCGGTAATCAGCGCTGGCTTACGAGTAATACCGATTGCCGGCGCATCGGCAGCCGTTGCTGCATTGTCTGCTTCCGGTCTGATTGCCGATCAATTTCACTTTGTCGGGTTCCTGCCCGCGCGCGACAAACAACGCGAGGCCATTCTGAACTCACTCAAAAATTCTGCGACGACACTGGTTTTTTATGAAGCACCGCACCGCATTGCAGAAACTATTTCAGCCATGGCTCGCGTTTTTGAACCAAACCGGCAGATAATCATTGCACGAGAGTTATCCAAGGTTTTCGAACAGATACGCCGCTGCCCATTATCGGAGGCTACAACTTGGCTGAGCTCGGATCCCAACCATCAGCGCGGTGAGTTTGTGGTTTTGGTCGAAGCCGCCCCAGCAGGGGACAATGGTGCTCTGGATGAGGCGATACGCGTACTCGATATTTTGCTCGAAGAGTGCAGCGTCAGCCAGGCAGCGGCACTGACTTCACGTATTACCGGTGTGAAGAAAAATCAGCTCTACGAAATAGCACTGACTCGGACGTCTCAATCTACCTGATCTACTTCTGCACAATCGTGGCCTGCAGCTGCGCCGATGATTTCAGCGCTTGCGCGGCGCGATCGGCCAAGTCGCGTGTACCAAACGGTCCGCTGTGTAAGCGGTACAGCCCCTGACTTTGCACGACCTCCGGTCGCGGCATGTCTTGCGGCCATGTGGATAGCAAACGATCACGCATTGAGTTTGCATTTTGCGACTGCGAGAAAGCGCCGAACTGCAGGAAAAATCCACCTGCCTCCGCTGCGACAGACGAGGAGACCGGGGCATTCACCGGGCGCGCAATTGCATCAATTTCATTGCTAACAGCAGGCTTTGAGGCAAGATCGGCGTCTGTGCGGCGCGAAGCTTGCATGCGTTTGATTTCTTCCGGCAGCAGTCGCTCGACTTCCAGCTCCGCGCTACCATTTTGCACATAACCAAGCTTCAACGCGGCGGTATAGGACAGATCGATGATGCGTGCCGAATGAAATGGGCCACGATCATTAACCCGAACAATGATTTGTTTTCCATTACGCAGGTTGGTGACACGTGCATAGGACGGTATCGGCAGCGTCGGATGCGCCGCCGTCATCTTGTACATATCGTAGATTTCACCTGAAGCCGTACGCTGGCCATGAAATTTTTTTCCGTACCAGCTGCCTATGCCACGCTGCAGAAACGGACGATTGT
>JBIIEY010000076.1:0-7983 GCA_044237595.1 Burkholderiaceae bacterium
CAAGGAGAGCAAGCGAGTGCCGCTACCGTCTGGACCAATCGCGATTCGTCGACCTTCGAGTTGCGTCAGACGGTCCAGCGTTTTTGGATCGCGATAAAACACCAAAAATGGCTGCACGTACATGGTGCCCAGTGATGTCAGTCCCGGGGATGCCTCAGCTTCGGCCAGGCCAGTCTGCACCAGTGCTACATCAGCGACTTGTTTTCTATCCAGTAGCCGTTGAATATTTTCTGCCGAGCCATCAGTGACCACGACCTTGACCTGAATACCATGGGTGCTGATGATTTTTGCGTAGCGCTTGGCTGTGTTGTGAAAGCTGCTGTCCTCGGCACCACTGAGAATAACGACGGTGTCGGGTGGTGCAGGGCGTATCAGTTTGACTGCCAGCCAACCCAGCGCGACTGTCAGCATGAGCACCGGCAGGAGTACCAGCAGCATGTCACGCCATGAGATCGCAACAAGACGTTGTACGGGTCGCCGGATGGCGGCACGAATAGCAGTGGTTTTGATTTTTTTCATTGAGGGATCATGTTCGAAGAACTTGATTTCGTATGGAAGCAAGCCGTCGGCTTATGTTAACCATCAGGCAGTAGTTTCCGTTGATTGCTCTCTGATAGATACCGACGAAAGCGCATGACTGTAAATAAAGGTGCTGCGACGACTACTCATCATGAGCCATTAAGGCAATGTGTGATCGAGGTTGGAACAGCGCATGCTCACATCACGGCGCCAACTTGCCATGGTACAAATTCGTTCTGGCCATAGCCGTGCAACTCGCTCTTGCTCGCTTGTCCTGAGGCGGTTTGTATCATCATCGCGAAGATACGCGTGCCCATTGCTTCGATTGAACACTCGCCCTCAATGATCTCGCCGCAATTGATATCGATATCCTCTTGCTGACGTTGCCACAAAGCGGAATTCGTCGCCAGCTTCAATGATGGCGAGGGCGCGCAGCCAAAGGCACTACCGCGACCCGTCGTGAAACAAATCAGATTTGCACCGCCCGCCACTTGTCCGGTCGCACTGACCGGATCATAGCCCGGCGTATCCATGAAAACAAAGCCATGCTCAAGCACTGGTTCCGCATATTCATAAACGGCGCGCAATGCGGTGGTACCACCCTTAGCGACTGCGCCCAGCGATTTTTCAAGAATGGTCGTGAGGCCGCCCGCCTTGTTACCGGGTGAAGGATTGTTATCCATCTCACCACCGTTGATGGCGGTATAGTTTTCCCACCAGCGTATACGTTCAACCAGCTTCTCGCCAACGTCGCGCGAGACGGCGCGTCGGGTCAGCAGGTGTTCAGCGCCGTAAATTTCAGGGGTCTCGGAAAGAATCGCGGTGCCTCCATGGGCCACCAACAGGTCGACTGCGGCACCGAGCGCCGGGTTGGCGCTGATGCCCGAGTAACCATCGGAGCCGCCGCACTGAAGCCCCAAGATGAGATGGCTTGCATCGCAGATTTCGCGCTCGCTCTCGTTGGCAATAGGTAGCATTTCCTGAATGAGCTGTATGCCTTTGGCGATGGTTTTTGCTGTACCGCCCGAGTCCTGAATATTAAAAGTACGCAGAAGTGGACCTTCGCTCAAGTGACTGTGATCCAGCCAGGCCGCGATCTGATTGGTTTCACAACCGAGTCCAACGACGAGTACGCCGGCAAAATTTGCATGCCTTGCATAACCGCTGAGGGTTCGACGCAGCAACTGCATGCCGATTCCGCTGTGATCCATGCCGCAGCCGGTACCGTGCGTGAGTGCGACCACGCCATCAATATTGGGAAAGGCGCGCAAGGCATCCGGGTTGCTCCCACGCGCAAAAAAATCGGCGATGCCGCGTGCGACCGTAGCAGAACAATTCACGCTAGAGAGTATGCCGATGTAGTTACGGGTAGCGACTTGACCGTTACTCCGACGGTAGCCCATGAAGCTTGCCTGTTTTTTTGCCGGTGCTGCTGGTGCCTCTGTACAAAACGCATAGTCACGCTGAAAACTACCCTTGTCATCGCCGAGCGAGCAGTTGTGAACATGCACATGCTCACCTGCCTGAATGCTTCTGCTGGCGAAGCCGATAATCTGGTTGTAGCGACGTATTGGGTCGCCGGTTTGCAAATCACGCGTGGCGAGCTTGTGCCCGGCAGGGATCAGGCCACGTACCGTGATGTTGTCAACCGATGTGCCTCCAACGAGCTGATGGCGTGCGATGAGTACGTCGTCCAGTGCGTGGAGGCGAATAAAAGCACTGTGCTTGGTCATGGTATTTCCCCCGGCGTGATGGTTTGTTTTTTGAGCATGAGCTTACTACGGAAGAGCCGGACAAATAAGACCCTATGCCTGCCAGTTTATAAATCAGGCCACTAGCTCATGCTTTTTCGAGCTTCTGCATTGTGCATCAGTACAGGCTCACCATAGAATAGTCGTGGTGCCTCATTTCCCTGCGTTTCGCTACGGCGGAGAAATTGTGTAACCATTGCAACGAGGCTGTCATTACCATTAACAAAAACATTATTACAAAGCCCACCGGCAGCGCCGGACAAGCACGAGACACGAGATCATGACAACAAGTTACGAAGAAGCGGCTGCCCATCTTTATCCTCTTTGGCAGCATAAAACCCGGTGTTTGAATTTGCCTGAGGCGATCCGACCGCGTGATCGGATAGAAGGTTATCGAGTGCAGCAGGCGTTTGCCGAACGCCACGGCGTGTCAGTCGCCGGCTGGAAGATTGCGGCAACAAGTATTGAAGGCCAAAAGCATATCGGCGTGGATGGACCGCTTGCGGGCCGCCTGTTTGCCGATCGTGTGCTTGCGGATGGCGCAAACGTGTCGCTGACCGATAATCTGATGCGTGTGGCTGAAATCGAATTTGCTTTTTGCTTTGGGGAGCGGCTTGCCCCGCGCGCTGCAGGCTACACCACCCCGGAGGTGCTGGATGCCATAAGCACCATGCACCCCTCGATAGAGATACCCGATTCGCGGTTCGAGGATTTCGTCACCGCTGGTGCACCTCAGCTCATCGCCGACCTTGCCTGTGCCAATCTGTTTATATTGGGACCGGGGCAGAGCGACTGGCGCGATTTTGATTACCTCGATGCCGCGATTGAGGTCAAACAAAATGATGTCGCTGTCGATCCGGGTTTTGGGCGCAATGTTCTGGGTGATCCTCGCGTTGCACTGACCTGGCTTGTCAATGAATTATCACGACTGGGTATCGCTTGCCAACCGGGTCAGTTCGTGACGACTGGTACCTGCCGTGTTCCCATCACGGTGCGTCCCGAAGACCGTATCAATGCGGACTTTGGTGTGCTCGGACGGGTGAGCTGCTCTTTCAGCGAGTAAGCGCGTGAGATCACTACTGAAATTCAGGCAAGAGTTTTGCCTTCGGCGCATAGCCGTGCTCCCGACAATCACCGCATCGCTGTGGCTGCCAATGCACGGTGCAATGGCGGTTGATGTGATGAACGGCACAGAGTTGCTGTCATTCTGCAAAACGATTGATGTGACCAAGAAAGCGGCCTGTTATGGCTATCTGCTTGCCTTTGTCGATTTCAGGACGATGGCGGGGAATAGCAACGGACGCAATTGCGAAATGCCCGCAGGGCATGAGATAGAAATGCTGCGCGAACAGATTGTAAAGAAAATGGATGAAACGCCGGAGCGGCAACTCGACTCTGCCGGCACGCTCATTCTTGATTTTCTCAATCAAAAATATCCGTGCCGGTAACGGATCCGATCCGGATCCGTTAGCCTTGTCAGCGTGAAGCGGGCTTGCGTGGTCGTGCGTAGGGCGAGGCCGCGGGCTGTCGTTTGTTTACTGCACGCTGACCTGAAGGTCGGAGAGAGGAATGATCCGGCTCAAGCGTCAGCACTGAATTCTCGGTGATGTCCTGACCGATATTGATCTCGCTGCCCATCGTGGTCCTGGGTACCACCAGCGTCGAGCCGGGTTTGGGCTGCATGTTGGCGGGGATGGCATTGGCGCTGCGGATGATTTGCGGCGTGGTTTGGAATCGTGCTGCAATACTTTCGATGCGCTCACGTGCGATGGTCACTTTGTGCGCTGTCCATGAAGATAGTGCCTCAGTCCAGTTTTTCAGGTTCTCGCGGAATTTTTCTGCATTCGATGTGGGAAGCAGTATCTGCGTATCCGGGCTACCGGTAATGACCGGACTATTGAACTGAGGATTGAGTGCCTTGAATTCTTCCATAGGCATCTCGGCCAGTTCGGCGGCCAGCTTGAGATCGATATCGCGGGTCTTTTTTACCGACACAAAATAGGGCTTGTTTTCAACCGGCGGCAGTTTCACACCGAATTGCGCTGGCGAGGCAATCACGTTCTTGAGTGCCTGCAGCTTGGGATAGTAATTGCGTGTCTCATTGGGCATGTAGGCCGACAGACTGTTGTAGTCGATCGGGCGGCCTGCCGCTTTCGCGCGTGCAATCGCGCGCATCACCGAACCCTCGCCCCAGTTGTAAGCAGCCAGCGCCAGCTGCCAGTCGCCAAACATGCCATGCAGCCTTTGCAGATAAGTCAGTGCAGCGTCGGTCGAGGCCAGTACATCACGGCGATCATCGCGAAAGGCGTTTTGCTTGAGGTTGAAACTGCGACCGGTGCTCGGAATGAATTGCCACATGCCGGCCGCTTTGGCGTGCGAGTAAGCCTGGGGATTGAAGCCCGACTCAATAAAAGGCAGCAGCGCGAGCTCCGTTGGCATCTGGCGCTTTTCCAATTCCTGTACCACGTGGAAGAGATAGCGAGATGCGCGCTGGGCAGTGCGCTGAACACCCTCAGGGCGCGCACCGTACCAGAAGCTGTGATTGGCCACGAGCGGGTTGTTCAGTTCCTGGATCGCGAAGCCTTTGCGAATACGGTCCCAGAGGTCGCTCTGGTCTGCAACATTATTAGCGAATTGCTGATCCAGCAGTTCAGCTTCTGCCGCGGGCATGAGCGTGGCAGGTGCTAATTCGAGCGTCTGCTGGCCCAGGTCTTCATATTGAGCAAGCAGCACGGCGCGATCATGGTCGGCGAAAGCAGTCACATGGAAGAATGAGGCCGCGGCCACAGTTGCAATGCTAGCCAGCGAGGCAGGTTTCAAGTACGGCATAAGGTAGATTTTCCTGAGGGCAGGCCGGCGAGGCCACCCTGTATCAATCGAACACGGAGTCTATTGATTAGATGGAAAGGCCGTCAAGCAGAATATGGCCTGAGTTTGACTATCGAAAGTTTCAATTTGGCAATATTTTAACGATGGGTCTTGCGTGTGCTGCCACTTTAATCTTTCATAAATGAAATGTCAGCGAGCATTCTGGCGCGTCTGGCGGGTTCTTCGGCGATATTGCGATAACCCGCTTGGGTTGGGTGAATTTTGTCGCCCGCCAATTCGGCTTCGGGTACCGACAACCAGGTGTCACCCCAGATTTCAGCCACTTCGCGAACCATCTCGCGTTGCGGGAGCTTTGCCTTTGGGGGGAGCACCCAGAACACGCGAGTCCCCGACTTGACGTTTTCCCGGATTTTATTGAGCTCTGCAATGGTGTTAATGCCTTGATAATCATTGGTGCCCAAGCTGATGATCAGGCTTTTAACCGGAAGTTGTGCATTAAAAGTCGGAAGATATTGCTTGTTCCACTTCGACGAAGTCCAGCCCGTGCGTGCAAAGGTGACGCATTCCTTGCGAAACTGTGAAATACCCACCGCAATGCTATCGCCGATTACCAAACATTCCAGCATGCCTAATCCCCTTAAGAAATCGATCTATCCTGCGTTGCGCTCACGATGGCTCATCTGCCAATGCTGTCGAAATACCGCGAATCACCTCAGACACCGCAATTCACGTGCCAGTAAAACCGCGAAGTGCCAAAATATTACATAAATAGCAATAAATTAGGTGCAAGGATTGACTATTCGTTGCGCTAGCTAGACGGCCAGCAAATGCGCGTTTTACGGCGAGCTCGCACGTACTTGTGGTGCAGAGTCATGGAAAATCAAGGACTTGACAGCCTTTTTCAGGGCCAAAAAAATTGGCCGCCTGATCGACTCAGTGTCTCTCTTAATGGTTTGATATCGAAAAAAGCCTTTTTTGGCTTCGCAGGCGGGATAGGTAGCAGCGCAGATGGGCCCAACGGAAAATTTCGCCCCGTATCGATGGCGGTCGTTGTGATTGGCGGAAAATCGTCACTCAGGGCGCTGCCCTATAATGCCCCGGTAGACCTTGTCAAAATTTAACGCCCGAAAAGTCGGGCGGCACCAGCGAAAAATTCCCGGAGATCGCGGCCGACATGCAAAACAAAACAAAAATTTTTCTGTGGCTGGCCGTGGCCTTGAGCGTGGTGCTGGCGCTGGTTTTCTTGCTGAAGGCACCTTCACGGGAATCTTATGTGGAAGAAGCGCCGCAGGCCGCAGACAACTTTGCCGTGAACTCCCTGGCTGCCTTTAATCTTTCTCATGTGAAATACATCGAGACGGTGGCAAAAAACCGGGTGGCTGCCTGTATTAGCAGGCGCTACAAAATCACCTCGGATGCGGCAAGAAAGATCACGCAGTTGGCCGAGCAGGTGGCCGGCAAACATGATCTGGACCCGAACTTGATTCTGGCCATCATCGCCAATGAGTCCAAATTTCATCCCTTGTTGGTCAGCCCCGTTGGCGCGCTGGGTCTGATGCAGATAATGCCCAATGTGCACAAGCGCAAACTGGCTGCTTATGGTGGAGAGAACGCCGCACTCAATCCGGAAGTCAACATGATGATCGGTGCCGGCATTATCAGCAGTTTCATTCGACAGACAGGCTCTCTGGACGGCGGCCTCGCGATGTATGTGGGCGCAGGCTTCGACACCTCGCACCCCTATGTTTACAAAGTCAAATACGAACTGGATGTATTCCGTGATTGTGCCAACGGTATCATTCGAAATACACCCGATCCTTCCGTATCGAGAGCCGTCAAATCAATTGCATCTGAGCCCGAAGGTTCGCCGCCTGTGGACGCAGTGGACGCCGAAAAATAAATAGGGAGACGCTGAGTAAGTCCGCGTTATATGCCGAGCCGGCCAAGTTATGCGGCGCGGGGTCAGGCAAAATAAAGCACTTATCACGATTAATTTTTCTGAAAAAATTTCCGGTTTTATGTAATCAGTGCCCCCTCAGGAAATGATTCATTGACGGCCGGTGCCCCCGCCACTCTTTACTCGCTGCGGCGTTTTCGTCCTGCGAGATCTGAAAAAAGGTTCTTACTTGGGCACGCCCTCATCGCTTGATGATGGCTCAGGCGCGCTGATCCCAGATGGGCCTGCTTCGTTTTTCCATCCCAGACTCGTCGCCAGCTCCTGTGCAAGACGCTGATAGCCTTTGATGGTGAAATGGGTCAGGTCTTTTGACATCAGCGACGGATTGGCCAGCAGCCACGCGTAGGCCGAACCTTGTCCACCCATGGCCGTTTGCATGCTCCAGACTTTGCACGCATAGCGCGCACCTACTTCTTTTTGAATGCTTGAGATTTTTTCGTGGATGGCAGAAAACCGCAGCAAGTCCACAGCCGAGTACTCATAGATCACGTGGTCTCGCGGTTTGACCTTGTGTCCGCTTTTGTCTCGCTGCGCTTGTATATTTTTATTTTTGCTTGGCTTTTTTACCTTGCGCGACCGAGGTACCAGAATGCCCCGATCACCAGGCGCAATCAACAGGCATTCTGATTGCGGAAAAACTTGCCGCAGATTTTTCAGCGATTGATCCAGCGTTTTTGTATAGCCTGCTGCATCGAAAGGTGCCGCATTGCCTTCATTAGTGCCGTATTCCAGCATGACCAGATCGTATTTTCTGTCCTTGAAATACTCAGCAAAATATACGGGATCCAACTGCTGCCACGAGCGAACCGTTGCGCCTGGTATTCCAAATGAATCCAGCGTGGCGACCGGAGCCTGCCGATAATTCAAAAACATGCCGTTCAACTGCACTGGCCTCTCGCTCACGCGAATTTTCAGCAGAGATAATGG
>JBIIEY010000077.1:0-7977 GCA_044237595.1 Burkholderiaceae bacterium
GGTCCGCGTGTGGTTCGCATATACACATGGTTATCGTTGACGAACAGATCCTGCCCCTCGACCAGCTCGACTCCCATTTGCTGCGCCAGAAACGCATGTTCGAAATAAGCAGAGTTGTACATCCCCGGCGTCATGACCACCACCGTGGGATCATCCACGCCTTGCGGTGCAACCGAACGCAACATATCGAGCAGCAAGTCAGGATAGTGCGCGACCGGTGCGATTTTGTGACGCGCAAACAAATCCGGGAAAAGCCGCATCATCATCTTGCGGTCTTCCAGCATGTAAGACACGCCGGACGGTACGCGCAGATTGTCTTCGAGTACATAAAATTCGCCTTCGCCTGCACGTACGATATCAACGCCGGCAATCTGTGCGTAGATATCGGAAGGTACCGTGATGCCTTGCATCTCGGGTCGGTACTGGGCATTACGAAACACTTGCTCGGCCGGGATTACGCCCGCCTTGACGATGTTTTGCTCGTGGTAGATGTCATGAATGAAAAGATTGAGTGCCTTGACTCGCTGTTTGAGGCCGAGGTGCAGCTGCGACCATTCGGCGGCGGGAATGATGCGGGGGATGATATCGAAAGGGATCAGACGCTCGGTACCTGCATCACTGCCATACACCGCGAAGGTGATACCGACCCGACGGAAATTCAGATCTGCCTCGATGCGCTTGCGCTCGACGATATCGGGGGCCTGTTTGCTTAGCCAGTGCTCGAACTCCCGATAATGCGGTCGAACTTGCGCGCCATCGCTGCTGTACATCTCATTGAAAAAGCCTGACATCGCCTCGTTACCTCACCGCATACGCCACCATAGGACCAGAGAAGTATCAAGAAGCATGCCAGCGGGGAATGTTCAGGGGCTGCGCAGTTGGTCAACGAGGGCAAGAACCTCGGCTTTCGGGGGTGGCGTGAGCAAAGAGATGACGATCATGGCGACAAAACCCGCCGGCACACCGAAGACACCAGCAGAGGCGGGTGCGATATGGAACCATTGTTGCGCGCTGCTGCCGCCCAGAGCGGGAATGGTCTGCACCAAATAGATGAGGCAAACGAAAAATCCGGTCAGCATGCCCGCAATTGCCCCTTCATGGTTACCTCGTTTCCAGAAAACGCCCAAAACCAGTGCGGGGAACAAGGTGGATGCTGCGATCGAAAATGCAATGCTGACCATGGACAGAATGTCACCGGAGCGGAAAGAGGCGGTGTAAGCGGCCAAGAGGGCGACCACCAGCAGAATGAGCTTGGAAATGGTGACTTGCTTCTGGCTGGATGCAGCCGGGTTCACCATGTTGAAATAGGTATCGTGCGAGAGCGCGCTCGAGATGGTCAGCAGCAGTCCATCGGCCGTGGACAGCGCAGCTGCCAGCGCACCGGCTGCGATCAGCGCTGAAATCACATACGGCATGCCGGCAATTTCCGGCGTGGCCAGCATCACCATATCGCCATTGATGACGATTTCCGCCAGCTGCACAAGACCATCCTGATTGATGTCGGTGATGCTGATCAGTGGTTTGACTTTATCAATGCCAGCCCAGTAGCTGACCCAGCCGGGCAGGTCGGCAAAAGGCGAGCCGACTAACGAGGTATAGATTTCATATTTCACTAGTACGGCCAATGCAGGAAATGCGGTGTACAACAGCAAAATGAAAAATAGCGCCCAGAAGACCGATGAACGCGCCTGCGGAACGGACGGTGTCGTGTAAGAGCGCACCAGTACATGGGGTAGAGCAGCGGTCCCGAGCATCAGACAAAACACCAGCGCCAGAAAATTATTACGTTGTATATCCGAGCTCGCCTTGTCAGCAGCCGGGAAAGGCTGTGTGTGAGAGAGGAGTGCCTGTGATCGCGCGAGATCGGCGTCCCGCGCAAGCAGCCAGACACGACGTGCTTCTTCCGGACTTTTTGGATAATCAGTGAGTGCGCGGTTGGCTGACTTGATTTCGATCAGCGAGGCATTGCTGGTTTGCAGTGCCTGCAGACGGCGACGCGCATCCCGCAGGCCTTCATCCCATGAAAGGGGCAGGGCTGCCAGTTTGGCGTCGTACTGCTGTGCGCGTTCGCGATACAGGTCGCGTACTTGTTGTTCGCTCTTGCTGACGGCCAGTCGCTTTTCTTGTGCGGTGAGTTTTTCTACGGCAGAGCTGTAGGCGATCTGTGGCACGGGTATGCCCGTTTGCTTCATTGCCAACCATGACACCGGAATCATGAAAGCGATGAGGATGATGATGTACTGCGCGATCTGCGTCCAGGTAATCGCGCGCATGCCACCCAGAAAAGAGCAAACAAGAATACTGGCCAGGCCAAGGAAAATGCCCACCGAAAAATCAATGCCGGTGAAGCGGGAGGTGATCAGTCCCACACCATAGATTTGTGCAACCACATAGGTAAACGAGATGACCACGGTTGCGAGCACCGCCAACAGCCGAACCGTATGGCTGCCATTCGTACCCGAATAACGCGCAGATAGAAAGTCGGGTACGGTGTACTGACCAAATTTGCGCAGATAAGGCGCTATCAGCATCGCTACCAGACAGTAGCCACCCGTCCAGCCCATGATGTAGGCCAGACCGTCGAAGCCCTGCAGATACAAGCCACCGGCCAGACCCATGAAGCTCGCGGCGGAAATCCAGTCGGCTGCGGTGGCCATCCCGTTAAAGAGCGCGGGTACGCGGCGACCTGCGACGTAGTATTCGGTGACATCCGATGTTCTGCTGAAGACACCGATAACCGCGTAAACCAAAATGGTGGCAAATAAAAAAAGATAACCGAGCCAGAAGCGCGGAAAGCCCTCGTGCTCGAGAATAGCCAAGGATATCAGCAAGAATCCGAAGCCTGCGGTGTACAGACTGAAGTAGCGAACTAGCAGTCGCGTGAAGCTCTCAGTTTTCATTCGCGGCCTCTGAGGCAGCTAGTGCATCAAGTTTTTTCATAACCAGCACATACACGCCAATCAGCGCGAGATAAACCAGTGTCATCCCCTGTGCCGCCATGTAAAAGGGTAGTGGCCAGCCAAACACGGAGAGGCCTGCAAGCTCACGTGCGTAAAACGCAAAACCAAAACTCATGAGCAGCCAGATCATCAATAAAAAAAATGTCAGTGCTCTGACACGCCGCCAAAAGCGAACCGCATGCGCAGGAGGTTGACCGGATGAATCCATCATGAAAGGACGCTTTCCTTCAACGGGCTGGAGGATGTCATCGGCAGACTGATGCGAATTAGCAGGCCGGGTAAGCGCGGATCATTCGAGCGCGGATTGTTAAACAGATCAATGTCAGCGGCGTGGCGCTGAGCGATTTCCCGTACGATCGCCAGCCCCAGTCCGCTGCCTTCGACTTCGCTGCCGAGAATACGGTAAAAGCGTTCGAATACATGTCCGCGCTCTGTTATTGAAATGCCGGGGCCATTGTCTTCGACCTCCAGTAGCACTTTGTTGCGCTCCGTATCAGCACGCACTCGCACCGTGACGCGTCCGCCGAGTTGGGTGTAGCGCAAGGCATTGTCGATCATATTGTTCAGCATTTCGCGCAGCATGGTTGCGTTGCCTTGCACAACGAGATCTGTGTCATCTTCTTCGAAGCCTAGATCGATCTGTCGTGCGAGTGCCGACTGAAACCAATCCTGAACTGTATCCCGAACCAGTGCGCGCAAGTCCGTGCGCTGCAGCGAAGTCGTCTGAGACGAATCATTTTCTGCGCGTGCCAGAGCGAGTAGCTGATTGACCAGCCGGGTTGCCGATTCGGAGCTCTTCGATAACTGCTCCAGCGAGCGTTGAATTTCTTCGCGACTTGACTGGCGCATGGCCAGCTCGGATTGCATGCGCATGCCGGCGAGCGGTGTTTTCATCTGATGAGCCGCATCCGCGATGAAACGCTTTTGCGACTGAATACTTTGAGATAAACGCTCAAGCATATCGTTGAGCGAGCGTACCAGTGGTGAAATTTCTTCAGGCACTGCCTTTGAATCAATCGGCGACAAGTCATCCGATCGTCGCGAGCGTATATGTTCCTGCAAGGTGGCCAGTGGTGAGAGACCGCGCACCAGCGCGAACCACAGCAGCGTGAGTGCAATAGGCAGAATAATGAATTCGGGCAGGATCACACCCTTGATGATTTGGTTGGCTAGTTGTCGTCTTTTCTCCAACGTCTCTGCGACTTGTACCAATGCATAGCGCGGACTCTCGGCACTTGGAGCTCCCTTATTTACAGGTTGAAGATTCACATACAGATAGGCGACGCGCACTTCCGCGTTTCGCATCTGTGCGTCGCGCAGCATCACTGACCAGGGAACGGGTTTGTCTTCTTCATCCGGCAGAGGAATATCGGTGTCACCCGAAACCATCTGGCGCTGTGCGCCACGCACCTGAAAATACACATTGTCGACGTCATCAGCACGCAAAATGTCGCGCGCAGAATAGGGTAGTTCGGCGCTGACCTCGCCATCTACTTCTTTCACTTGCTGCGCAACGACGGTTACGCGGTCCTCCAGCGCGCGATCGAAAGGTTCGTTGGCGATTGACTTGGCGATCAGGTAGGTCACGCCAATGCTGACCGGCCAGATCAGCAGCAATGGCATCAGCATCCAGTCAAGGATTTCGCCGAACAGCGAGTGCTGGCTATTGGTATTTCGTGAGGTATCTGCAGGAACGACTTTTCCTGACGGGGTGCGTGAAGAGTCCACGGTCACCGTCAGGCAGTGCCGGTTTCGGGGTTTTGCGTTGGGGCGAATTTCTCGAGGCAGTAACCAAGCCCTCTCACCGTAGCAATCCGGATCCCGCCGCTTTCGATTTTTTTCCGCAGGCGATGCACATAGACTTCGATGGCGTTGTTGCTGACCTCTTCACCCCATTCGCACAGATGGTCAACCAGTTGGTCTTTGGAGACCAGTCGCCCGCTGCGCTTGAGCAGCACTTCCAGCAACCCCAGTTCGCGCGCGGAGAGGTCAATCATGTGATCGTTCATGTAGGCGATTCGGCCGACCTGATCAAAGCTTAGCGGCCCATGGCGAATGACCGTGGGGCCGCCTCCCGCACCGCGCCGCGTCAGCGCCCGCACCCTTGCTTCCAGCTCCGAGAGTGCGAATGGTTTGGCCATATAGTCGTCTGCGCCCAAGTCCAGCCCCTTGACGCGCTGTTCCACCGAATCCGCTGCCGTCAGGATCAGCACTGGCACCCGGGATTCGCGGGTACGCAGACGGCGCAATACCTCGAGCCCGGACATCACTGGCAAATCCAGATCGAGAATCAGCAAGTCGAAATCCTGGGTGGTGAGCGCATTGTCGGCAGCTTGTCCGGTGTTGACGCAATCGGTCACGTAGCCGGACTGGCGCAACGAGCGTGTCAGGCCATCAGCCAGCACACTGTCATCTTCGGCGAGCAGGATACGCATACGTTGTTCTTTATATAGTGATGGTTCGCGGTCTGCGTGCCCAGATCGCTGGCCGGTACTTGTCCCGGATTTTGTTACAAGTCTATTGGCTTTGTGTGTTGCCATCAACAAAGCATCTGCAAGCTTATTTCGATAAAGTTTTCTTTTTAGTAATTAATTGAGTTTAAATTGGGCTTGCCTAAGCCACTGTTTTTTTATACAGTACTGGCTGGCGCTTTTGGCGCACCAGCCAACGCAACAGGCAAACCTATTCACCGAACTGAGAGAGCATTCATGGACGATAAAAAAGCCACAAACGCTGATAAGGCCAAGGCACTTGGCGCAGCCCTTGCGCAAATCGAGAAACAGTTCGGCAAGGGCTCAGTGATGCGCCTTGATGGCGCTGTCGCGGAGGAAGTTCAGGTTGTCTCTACGGGTTCGCTGGGTCTGGACGTAGCCCTGGGTGTCGGTGGTCTGCCGCGCGGACGCGTGGTGGAAATCTACGGTCCTGAATCTTCGGGCAAGACCACATTGACGCTGCAAGTCATCGCTGAAATGCAAAAACTCGGTGGAACCTGCGCGTTCATTGACGCCGAGCACGCACTGGACACAACCTATGCTCAGAAACTGGGCGTCAACCTCAATGATCTGCTGATTTCACAGCCGGATACCGGTGAGCAGGCTCTGGAAATTACCGAGGCGCTGGTTCGCTCAGGTGCGGTAGATTTGGTCGTCATCGACTCGGTAGCCGCTCTGACGCCCCGTGCTGAAATCGAAGGCGATATGGGCGATTCACTGCCCGGCTTGCAGGCCCGACTGATGTCACAGGCCTTGCGCAAGCTGACCGGCTCCATTAATCGCACCAATACGATGGTAATTTTCATCAACCAGATTCGTATGAAGATCGGTGTCATGTTCGGCAACCCTGAAACTACCACCGGTGGTAATGCGCTGAAATTTTATGCTTCAGTGCGTATGGATATCCGCCGTACCGGTTCGATCAAATCCGGCGATGAAGTCATCGGCAATGAGACGCGCGTCAAGGTCGTCAAGAACAAGGTCGCTCCGCCATTCAGGGAGGCGCATTTCGACATTCTGTATGGAGAAGGCACATCGCGCGAAGGTGAAATCCTCGATATTGGTTCTGAGGCAAAAATCGTGGAAAAATCCGGCGCTTGGTACAGCTACAACGGCGAACGTATTGGCCAGGGCAAAGACAATGCACGTCAGTACCTGAAAGAGCGTCCGGAACTTTCACATGAGATTGAAAACAAGGTCAGGGCCCATCTCGGTGTTCCCGAGCTCCCCGCTTTGCCCGCCGCCGCAAAAGTAAAAGCTGCCAAGGCAGATGCGGATGCGGCGCCTGATTCGCCCGCCGAGCTTTCGCCCGCAGCTGCCCGCAAGGCAGCCAAAGCGCTCGCTGAAATGAAGGAAGGCGAGTAAGCGTCGGTTTCGTCGGGTTCCGGCAGCGCTGAGCCCCGCAAAGACAGCGCTCGTTGCAACATGCCGCGCCCCAAACCCAGTCTGAAAGCTCGCGCGTTGCGGTATCTTGCCGCGCGCGAGCACAGCCGGCAGGAACTAGCCCGGAAACTAGCCCGCCATGCCGAAGAATCAGACGATGTTCCAGCCGTACTCGATTGGCTGGAAGCTTCCAAATTTCTCTCTGAATCTCGATTCGCCGAATCTCTGGTGAATCGTCGTGTTGCACGTTATGGCAGCTCCCGTATCCTGTCCGAACTGCAAAGCCACGGCGTGGACGAGGGCACCGTCTCCAGTCTGAAGCGCACGCTGAATCTCGATGAAGATCAGCGAGCCTGGGAAGTGTGGGAAAGGAAGTTTGGCAAGCGCGCCGAATCAGCGGAAGAAGCGGCCAAACAGATGCGTTTTTTACAGCAGCGTGGATTTTCCTCCACGGCAATCAGTGCGGTAATGAGACGGGCAAAACAAGCTGATACCAAACCGTAATACGTGACCCAACAGCATGGTGTATCAGGACTGGAATCCTTGCCTTGGTGCTTGTTTTCAGACGGAATTGATGCCTGCATGTGCTACACTTCTGCAGCTTTGCAGCGCCGCATAAGCGGCACCAGTCGTAGAAGCTGCGACAGGCTGCACAACTGACCATCGAGCGCCAGCCGTCCCGGTTAGAGCGCCTCAGTACCATGCCCTTGCCCGCCCCGACAACCTCACGCACGCCGCGTCACACCCGTAGCATCGTGGCACAGGCCTTCGAGCGCGATGATGGTCTTTGGGATATCGACGCGCGCATCACGGATACCAAACCTCGTATTGTTGAGCTCGCCTCTGGCCAGCGCGCACCCAATGAGCCGATTCACGATCTGTGGCTTCGCATCACCATCGATACGCAGCTCAATATTGTTGATGCCGAAGCTGTCTCTGATGCGGTGCCCTATCCTGGTTATTGCGACACCAATGGCCATGCCTATAAAAAACTGATTGGCCTGAATCTGATACAGAGCTTCCGTCATGATCTGCGAGAGCGGCTGGCCGGTATACAAGGCTGCACTCACTTGACCGAATTGAGCAGCGTGTTACCGACCGCCGCCATACAGGCTTTTGCGGGTGATGTGCTGCCCACCCGT
>JBIIEY010000078.1:0-7866 GCA_044237595.1 Burkholderiaceae bacterium
TTCGGCCAGCGCCTGCTCGCTGACATGCTCATCCAACTCGTTGTGACGCAGATTGGCGCGAATCGGCACGCGCTCAACCACAGTCTCTGTTGACTGCACTGACCAGTCACTCATATCGAGCGTGGCGTACAAGGAGACTGCGGGTCGCGCATCGCCCTCGGCGAGAGTGAACTGCTGCACGAGTTCATCCGGCAACATGGTGATTTTGTCACCCGGCATGTACACGGTACTCATACGTTCGCGTGCAATCGCATCAAGCGCATCATCTCGCGCAATACCCAGCCCAGGTGCAGCAATATGAATACCGACGCGGATTTTTCCTTCGCCGACCATCTGCACCGAGAACGCATCATCAATTTCAGTGGTCGTGATGTCATCAATGGAAAAGGCGTTCACCTCAGCGACGGGTAGGGTCGAGACCTGTGGAAGATCGATACGTGGAAAACCAGTACCACGCGGGAAGTGCTCGATCAGGAACTTCGCGTCATGGACCGCCTTCACTGAAGGCATGGCGCCAACAGAGAGCATCAGGCGCGACGGTGTCGTTTGCAGCTCGATGCAAGCGGCATCAAGCGCCTTGTACTCCATTGAATTTTTATCAGGCTTGAAGAGTAACTGACGCACCATCGATGCCATAGCCTGCGGCAAACGACCTGCCTTGAGTTCATCGACCATGGACGCTTGCAACAGGGCCTGCTGTTTTTTTCTTTCGAGACCCGCGAGGGCGGCCTGCAAGATAGCCGCGGGCGCTGCCTTGTAACGACCTTTACCTTTTTTATGAAAATAGATGGGCGATGCTGCCATCCTCAGCAAGAGCCCCGCCGCCTCTTCGGGCTTGGGCGCATGACCGAAATACTCGGCCCCGAGCTGATCGACAGCAAATTCCTCTTCGCCGGCCACCTCCCACAAAAACGCAATATCAATATCGCCGGCGAGCTCATTTGCGCGCGACATCATTTCGGCAGGCGAGGGAGTGTCGAACTGCAGCAGCACATCCCGCGCTCGCACTTTGGTGCGCTTGCCTGACGGCGTCTCTACCTGAAACGCTTCGCCCTGCTGCGAGATCACAGCACCGACTTTGAAATCCCCGGATTCTTCAAAAAATAAATTCATCAACCACGCCACTTCAAGGAATTCTTGTTATCTCGAAAGAGAGCACATCACAGGATGGTGCTGTTCTATGTCATTCGTCGCTGCATCGCTCCGTCATTTCGTCACTTCGTCATTTCTTCGTCATTTCTTCAGGCGCAGAAGGCCAGCACTTCCTCAATGTACTGGTCAAAATCAGACAGGCCATGATCGCTGCCGTCAATCACGCGCTGACGCGCGCCAGGGTAATGCGCGACCATCTCGCGCCAGTCCAGCACTTCATCCCCTTTGGCGGCAAGCAGAAAATAGCGTTCAGGCTGAGTAATCCGCGCGACTTCCAGTGAGACGAGTTCATCAATGTACTCAGGCAAAAATTCGAACTGATCTTCGGAGTGCCATGCAGTTTGCGGGCCCACATGCTGCGCAAGGCCTTGGGCTGGACGCACTGCTGGATTCAGCAGAACCGCGCGACACCCAGTGGCTTCAGCCAGCGCGGTCGCATAGTAGCCGCCGAGCGACGAGCCAATCACGGCCAATGAATCCGCAGGCACCTCCGACACCAGCTTCTGCGACAGCCGCATCGCCTCTCGCGGGGATGGTGGCAATTGCGGGCAGATCAGTTGCGATCCCTGGCCGCGCGACTCCATGACATCACGTACCCTGCGTGCTTTGGCCGATTGGGGTGACGAACGAAAGCCGTGCAGATAAAGGATCATGAAAACCGTTTCAGGGAGCAGCGCAGTTAATGCGCTGGTGCTTTCATGGACTCGAATGCATCCAGCAACTTCTGGTGCACACCACCAAATCCGCCATTGCTCATGACCAGCACGAAATCACCGGGCTTGGCTGCAGCACCGACTGCAGCGACCAATGCAGACAAATCGTCGAAGGCCTGCGCCTTCTCGCCCAGTGGCGACAATGCCGCAGCCAGATCCCAGCCCAGCGCATCCTTGCCTTCACCGTGAGCGCCATAGCCAAACACCAGATCAGCGGCCTTCAGACTATCGGGCAAAGCATCTTTCATCGTACCCAGCTTCATGGTATTGGAGCGCGGTTCGAGTACGGCGAGAATACGAGCCTTGCCCACTTTGTGCCGCAAACCGGCAACGGTGGTGGCAATCGCTGTCGGGTGATGCGCAAAGTCATCGATGACAGTCACGCCATTGGCCACACCACGCGTCTCCATGCGACGCTTCACATTCTCGAAATTGGACAGTGAGACAATCGCCTGCGACGGCGGCACGCCCGTGTGACGTGCTGCCGCTATCGCTGCGACAGCATTCCAGCGATTGTGCTCACCACTGAGTGACCAATTCACTGTACCTTGCAGCGTCCCCTGAAAAAGCACATCAAAACGGCCATCCGCATATTCGATCATGTCCCAGGCAGCGCTATCGTCGGCGCCACCGCCAAACCATTCGGTTTCGCTCCAGCATCCGCGATCAATCACACGACGCAATGAGGCTTCACGGCCATTGACGATCAGACGCCCGATCATCGGAACCGTGCGCACCAGATGATGGAACTGTGTTTCGATCGCAGCGAGATCGGCAAAGATATCGGCATGGTCGTACTCAAGATTATTGAGTATGGCCGTGCGGGGACGGTAATGTACAAATTTGCTGCGCTTGTCGAAAAAAGCGGTGTCGTATTCATCGGCTTCGATGACGAAGAACGGGGTACCGCCCCTGGCGCCGAGACGCGCCGACACGCCAAAATTAAGCGGCACACCACCGATCAGAAAACCTGGCTGGTAACCCGCCTGCTCGAGTATCCAGGCCAGCATGGATGCGGTCGTTGTCTTGCCATGTGTGCCGGCCACGGCCAGCACCCACTTGTCATGCAAAATGTGTTCGCCTATCCACTGCGGTCCGGATATGTAGGGCAAACCGCGGTTCATGATTGCTTCCATCAATGGGTTGCCGCGTGAGACGACATTACCAATGACATAGAGATCGGGCTGCAAACTCAGCTGATGCGGGCCAAAACCCTCAATGAGTTCTATCCCCTGCGCGCGCAATTGCGTGCTCATGGGTGGATAAACATTGGCATCGCAGCCGGTGACTTTATGCCCTGCTTCTTTCGCCAGCACGGCCAGTCCACCCATGAAAGTGCCGCAAATGCCAAGAATGTGGATATGCATATAGAATCGTGTCGGAGAATCTTCGGGATTCTACCTGACGCGCGCGTGATGGAAATGATGATCAGAAGGCGCTTTTGTACGCAATTGACCAGGGGTAGCATATTGTGTCAGCGTTATCTCCCTCATCCTGGCCTTGCTTCTCATGAATATCAACTATCCGAGTGATGCCGAGTTGCTGCGGGCCGAAATTGCTGCGGCCGCCGCACGCATGATTGCCGAGGATGGCGCGGACTACGGCACGGCCAAGCGCAAGGCGGCACGGTTGATCCTCGGTAATCAACGTGTGCGCGGCGATGTGCTGCCGGACAATGCACAGATTGAGGCAGAAGTCCGCGAATATCAGGCATTGTTTCAGGGGGACGAACAAAGCCAGCGCTTGCTACACTTGCGCCGGCTTGCGCTGGAGGTGATGGAAAAATTCGAGGACTTTGCACCCTACCTGACGGGCGCCGTCCTGAACGGCACGGCCAGCGAACATTCGGATATTCATTTGCAACTGTTCGCCGAAAGCAGTAAAGATGTGGCGGTGTTTTTGCTGAATGCGGGGATGGACTATGAAGTGTCGGAAACCTTGCATTTCCGCCGCCCGGATCGCAACGTCGAGACCTTGTCCTTCTTCTGGAAGCATGAAGTGGTGCATCTGGCCATATACGAACAAGATGATTTGCGTGGCGGCGCGAGAAGCAGCAGAGGCAAACGCATTGAGCGCGCCGACATCGCCGCGCTGAAAAATTTACTGGCAGAGGCAGGAAGTGATGACTAAATCCAAATTGCTAACATTTGCTGCTATTGCCATTCTTTTTACTGCAATTGGCGCTTATGTAGGCCTAAAACGCTTCGATCCAGCTCCCGCAGAAAATACCGCCGTCACAGCGCTGATGCAGGCCAGCCTGCCAGACACAAAAAATCAGCAGCGCGCCCTGGCCGAGTGGAAAGGCAAAACTCTGCTGATTAACTTTTGGGCAACCTGGTGCCCGCCCTGCGTGGCAGAAATGCCGGAACTGGTTGCCCTGCAAACCGAGATGGCGAGTCGGAATGTTCAAATTATCGGCATCGGCATCGATTCACCCTCTAACATTCAGCAATTCGCAGAAAAATTGCAAATAAGCTATCCTCTGCTGGTAGCAGGTGTGCAGGGCACGGAGCTGTCTCGGCAATTCGGCAATCAGGCTGGCGGACTGCCTTTTACGGTACTGATCGGACCGGACGGAAAGATCCATCAGACCTACCTTGGGCGGCTGGATATGAAAAAAGTGCGCGCCGACCTCGCTTCGCTATAGATCAGATAAGCGTTTCTGCTTGCCATCCTGCTGCATTTTGCAGCAAAATGTCTGCTTCTTCGTCAATTCAAGGCCTATCTTCATGGCAACAAGCTTGCTTATGGTTAACGGTCCGAACCTGAATCTGCTCGGTACCCGCGAGCCTGAGGTGTACGGATCGACGACTCTGGCAGAAATCGAGCAGCTGGCAAGCGCTCAGGCTAAGGCAGCGGGTGCAACACTGCACTGCTTCCAAAGCAACCACGAAGGCGAGTTGATTGATCGCATACACGCAGCAAAGCAGGAGGGTCTGCAAGCGATCATCATCAATCCCGGCGCGCTGACGCATACCAGCGTGGCATTACGTGATGCACTGGCTGGCGTCGCAATCCCGTTTGTCGAGATTCATATTTCAAACATCTATCGCCGGGAAAGCTTTCGTCATCATTCCTATCTGTCCGATCTCGCGGTGGGCGTGATCTGCGGCCTGGGAACCGACGGCTACCGGATTGCCATCGAATTTGCAGTTAAAAAACTTTAAATTGCGGCGATAATCGCCAAACCTGATTTTCTCGTGTTTCGCTAAGCTATATCGATCCACGGGAATTTTCCTTTACTTAGCAGGCAGAACTTCAATGGATTTAAGAAAACTCAAGACCCTGATCGATCTGGTGGCAGAGTCCGATATCTCGGAACTGGAAGTCACCGAAGGGGAAAGCAAAGTCAGGATCGTGAAATCCGGCGCACCTGCCGCTCAAGGTCAGGTCGTCATGATGCAACCTCAGGCGGCACAGGCCATGCCGGCCGTCGCCCACGCGGCGCCAGCACCGCAGGCCGCTGCCGCCGAAGCCGCCCCGGCAGAGCCGACTGGCCACGTGGTCAAATCGCCCATGGTCGGCACCTTCTACCGCTCCTCCGCGCCGGGCTCGCCCCCTTTTGTGGAAGTGGGCTCGGTGGTCAAGGAAGGCGACACCCTGTGCATCATCGAAGCCATGAAACTGCTCAATGAAATTGATGCTGATGCCAGCGGCACCATACGTCAGATTCTGGTCGAAAACGGGCAAGCAGTCGAATTCGGCCAGCCCTTGTTCATTGTTGGTTAATTTCGCAAAGTGCGAGACCGTCAGAACCGAACCCGGCTGTTGACACTCGCACGCTGAGGGCATTTCCCTACCTATGTTTGAAAAAATACTTATCGCCAACCGTGGCGAAATCGCTTTGCGCATACAGCGTGCATGCCGCGAAATGGGCATCAAGACCGTGGTCGTCCATTCCGAAGCCGACCGCGAGGCCAAGTACGTCAAGCTGGCCGATGAGTCTGTCTGCATTGGCCCGGCTCCGTCGGCACAGAGCTACCTATCCATGCCGGCCATCATCAGCGCAGCGGAAGTCACGGATGCTGAAGCCATTCACCCCGGCTATGGCTTTTTGTCCGAAAACGCCGACTTCGCCGAGCGCGTGGAACAGTCAGGATTTGTCTTCATCGGCCCGCGTTCTGATTCGATACGCCTGATGGGTGACAAAGTCTCGGCCAAGCAAGCGATGATCAAAGCCGGCGTGCCTTGCGTGCCGGGCTCCGATGGTGCCTTGCCAGACGATCCGAAGATCATTATTCAGACGGCTCGAAAAGTTGGCTACCCGGTCATCATCAAGGCAGCCGGTGGCGGTGGCGGTCGCGGTATGCGCGTGGTTCACACCGAAGCCGCGCTGCTCAATGCGGTAACGATGACGAAAACCGAAGCGGGCGCCGCGTTCAGCAACCCCGAAGTCTATATGGAGAAGTATCTGGAAAACCCGCGCCACGTGGAGATTCAGATACTGGCCGATGAATTCAAGAACGCCATCTGGCTGGGCGAGCGCGACTGTTCAATGCAGCGCCGTCATCAGAAAGTGATCGAAGAAGCGCCAGCGCCCGGCATTCCGCGCAAGCTGATCGAAAAAATCGGCGACCGCTGCGCTGAGGCTTGCCGCAAGATTGGCTACCGTGGTGCGGGTACCTTCGAATTTCTGTATGAGGCGGGCGAGTTCTATTTCATTGAAATGAATACGCGTATTCAGGTCGAGCATCCGGTGACGGAAATGGTGACTGGTATTGATCTCGTGCAGGAACAAATCCGCATAGCCGCCGGCGAGAAGCTCCGCTACCGTCAGCGCGACATCGTGCTCACAGGGCATGCGATCGAATGCCGCATTAACGCCGAAGATCCGTACAAGTTCACACCCTCACCCGGACGCATTCAGTCCTGGCACGCACCTGGTGGTCCGGGCATCCGCGTGGACTCGCATGCGTATGCCGGGTATTACGTGCCGCCAAATTATGATTCGATGGTCGGTAAAGTCATTGCGTATGGCACGACCCGCGATCAGGCAATCAAACGCATGCAGATTGCGCTCTCCGAAATGGTGGTTGAAGGCATACTCACGAACATTCCTCTCCATCGCGAGCTGATGGTGGATGCCCGCTTTGCCGAGGGTGGTACGAATATTCATTACCTCGAACAAAAACTCGCCAACAAAAAATAAGCGGTCATCATGAGTTGGACTGAGATCGTCTTGGAAGTACCGCGTAATCTGACCGAACAGGTGTCAGATGCGCTGATCGAAGCCGGCGCGCTCTCGGTCTCCGTTGAAGATGCCGATGAAGGCACCGATGCCGAGCGTCCATTGTTTGGTGAACCCGGCATGGAGCCGACGGAGCATGCGTGGGAACACAGTCGCGTCGTTGCGCTGGCACCAGCGAGTGCAGATTGCGCGGCTATCGTGCGCGATGCGTGCCTGCTGTGCGAGATCGCCGAACCGATGGCTTTTTCATTGCGTGGGGTCGCGGAACAGGACTGGGTCCGACTGACGCAGTCCCAGTTTGAACCTATCCATATTGGCCGTCACATCTGGGTAGTGCCCAGCTGGCACGACGCGCCCGAGCCCGACGCCGTGGTGCTCGAACTGGATCCGGGCCTGGCTTTTGGCACCGGCAGTCATCCCACGACACGACTTTGCATGGAATGGCTGGAGACCCATGCCCCGGCAGGAAAAACGATGCTGGATTACGGTTGCGGCTCAGGCATACTGGCGATGCTGGGCAAAAAACTCGGTCTCGGATCTGTCGATGGCGTGGATATTGACGAACAAGCAATTGCGTCCGCCCACGACAACGCAGAACGCAATCACTGCGAGATCTCTTTTTTTCTACCCGAAGATTTCACAGCCGCCCGATCGACCACTCGTTATGATCTTGTAATGGCCAATATTCTTTCCAGTCCGCTGAAACTGATGGCGCCCATGCTCTGCGGCCGCGTAGCGCATGGCGGCGCATTGGTGCTTTCTGGTGTTCTGGCGCGTCAGGCAGATGAAGTCATTGCCAGCTACGCACCGTTC
>JBIIEY010000079.1:0-7814 GCA_044237595.1 Burkholderiaceae bacterium
CCAGAAGGTATTGAAGACTTTCTCTCCCTCGCGAAAACGCTTCTTCTGTTCGACTTCCAATCCCGGCACGGGCTGCAGATAAGAGGCATGAACCACAACCACTTCACGCGAAGCGGGCACGTTTTCGGTAATTGCCGAGCTTTGTACGGCGCACAGCGATACCAGGAGCAGACAATTGACGATATTTTTCATTATTTTTATCCCACACATCAACCTGATACAGGCGGATAGCCCGACCGCATTGCTGGAAGCGATTGTGCAGTCGGGGCGCCCGCCTACGGAACAGCACCAGCCATGACAGATGCAAACTTATTGTAGCCGTCTTTGGTAAAGCACCCGATTTCAGTTGCGCTACCCACTGCACTATTCGGGGCCCCGCAAGGCTTGCCTGAATTTCAGTGATCTCGCATTTGAACAAATGCGAAAAATTCATCTGCCGGCAAGGCGGGACTGAACAAATGCCCCTGATACAAAGAGCAGCCGTGAAGATGCAGGAAGTCTTTTTGAGATTCTGTCTCCAGACCTTCGGCAATGACCTCAAGACCCAGACTATGCGCCATACCGATAATGGTTTTCACCACAATCTGATCACCCGGTCTCGACAGCATATTGGAAACGAAGGATTGATCAATCTTGAGCTGCTCAAGCGGCAATTGAATCAGACTGGAGAGCGATGAATATCCCGTACCAAAATCATCCAAAGAGAATCGTACGCCCAGCTCCCTGATTTTTTCCATCTTGATGCGTGTCTCGTCGATACTGTGCATCATGCTCTCAGTGAGCTCGAATTTGATCCGCGCAGGGTTGATACCGCTTTCAACAATGACGTGAATGACTTCATCTACAAAACTTGGCTGCTTGAATTGGCCGGCACTGACATTGATGGCAATCTGAATATCTTTCATGCTGGCGTCAGCATCCCATGCCCTGATTTGCTTGCAAGCCTCACTGAGTACCCACAGTCCTATCGGCAAAATCAGACCCGATTCCTCGGCAAGGGTAATAAAGTCCTTGGGACCGATCAGGCCACGCGTTGGATGCCGCCAGCGCAACAAGGCCTCGGCAGAGACAATGCGGCCCTCAAAATTACATTGCGGCTGAAAGAATAATTCCAGCTCATTGCGCTGTGTAGCTTGCCCGAGCTCTTGCTCAAGATTGCTGTAGGCTGAAACCGCTTCTTTCATTGCCGGATCAAAAATACACAGGGAATTTCTACCCGTTCGCTTGGCCTGGTACATCGCCATATCAGCCTGTTGCAGCACATCCGCCTCCAGATCAGCGTGACTGAACAGGCTGATGCCAATGCTCGCACTGCAATTAAAGATAAAACCATCCAGCTTGTAAGGCTTGGCGAGACGAGCAAGGATTTCTTTCCCAACCAGTGTCGCCTGATGCGTTGCCTCGACAGGATCAGCGACTAGCGCGCTGAGCAAGACCACAAATTCATCACCACCCACCCGCGCGACGATATCACTGCCTCGAACCGCATGACGCAATCGACGCCCCACTTCGATCAACAGCAAATCACCCGAGGCATGGCCGCGGGTATCGTTGATGGATTTGAAGTTATCCAGATCGATGAAGAGCAAAGCACCATGCAGATCATCACTGGGTGAATTGCTCAGAATTTCCGACAAACGCCGGTTAAGTTTACGGCGATTGGGCAGCTGCGTCAGCGAATCAAAATAAGCCAGTTGACTGATTTCATCCTGAGTGGCTTTGTTCGCCGTTATGTCATACAAACAGATAACAAAATGGGAGGCTCCATCATCCTTGTCGGATATCGAGGAAATACTGAGCCATCCGGTAAACATCTGGCCATTTTTTCTTCGCTCTCGAACTTCTCCCTCCCACAAGCCCTTGGACGTCAGCGCGCTCCATATGACACCTGCAAGCGGACCGTTTTCCTCCAGAGAGAGCATAGGCGCAGCAGACTTCCCCCTCAGTTCTTCACTGGAATAGCCCGTGATTCGACAAAAGGCTTTGTTCGTCTCCAGTACAAGTCCGTGGCGGTCGGCAACGCAAATACCCATTTGCGATTCAAACGCCATCGCAGCAATTCGCTGCAGCTCTCTGGCACGCTTTGTCTCGGTCAAATCAAAAAAAACAAATCGATCGATCTCATCTATCGCGGTTGACGTTCCGGGCACTTCGAGATTTTTTGCATGCAGACCAATAGGACGTACCTGATCATCTGCATCTATCAAATCGAGCTCAATTTCATTAAGACCACTCCGCCGCAACTGATTCGCATGGTGCAGCAGTTTGCGCCAATTTGCAGCCGCCGCTTTTTCAACAGGTCGCTTTTTCCCCAAAATAGATTCTCTGGAACACCCTATCCATAGCAGCGCCTGATTATTGATGCTCACACAGGTGCCGTCACTCGCAATCGAATAGGCGCCAAAGGGCATGAGCTCATAAAGTGCATTGATCTGAACTTCCAGACCAGCCATTTTCTGGTCAAATGCGGCTTGAATGTCGCCGCAATATTCGAAGTCCAACGCTTTATCGATTGCATGGATAGTCATGACTGACTTTCGTTGAATTGACGGAGAACAGCATGCAGGGTCGCTGGGCAGGCAGGTTGCCGAGAGATACCCAAGTCTGTGCTCGGGGACGAAGAAGCACGCTCTACTAAGAAGCACGCTCTACTATTTGAGGGATTTTGCAGCCTCGGCGGCCATGTGCGCCATTTTGGCTGCTTCAGCCGCAGCCTCGGTCGCACGCATCGTTGCGCGCGCTGCTTCTGCCGAAGCCTGATTGGATGACTCTTCAGCCTGAATCGCGGCAGCCGCAGCAGCGGCGGCGGCGGCTGCCGATGCGGCCGCTGCGGCCTCGGCAGCCGCCACTGCGGCCAAGCTGGCGGCTTCGGTTGCCGCATGTGTCGCATCAATAATCTTGGCATTTGCCGAAGCCATTGCAGCCGCAGCAGCATTTTTCGATGCCTGTGCAGCTTTCTCCGCGGCGTTGGCCGCACGAAGTGCCGCTTCCAAGGCGCTTTGCGTTAACAGCTTCATGGAGTCAAGTGTATGGGCGTATCGCTTGTTGACTATCATGTAGCCATCGCGCAAAGAGGCAATGTCCGCCTCTAGCTGAGCGATCTTGGTATGAATTATCTTTTCCGAATCATCATTCGCCACGGGGTCGCCCTTACGCGGGAAGTCGCCACTTCTCCGGACGGGACTCCCTTGAAAATCCCTGCCAGGTCTGGAAACGACGTGCATAAACTATCTGCGGATTTCGACAAGCCGACAGTGAAACTGGTTCCCGGAAGGCGGCAGATACTGACTAATATCGGTAGTCCGCATATATGTTTTTTTTAACATATTGACAAAGTTACTCCACACTCTGCAACATGCAGTCATCCGTAGAGGCATGCGGAATTAATTACCCCTGACAAATATGTCATACCAAACATATTTGCAACCGGAGAGCCCCATGGCTGAAGCGCAGATTTACGACCACGTTCAGGCCGCTTTCAATGCGGTCGGTCCCATTGATGGCGCCTTGCTGCCCGTGTTGCATGACCTTCAGGCGCGCTGCGGCTACATCCCCTCCGATGCGGTGCCGCTGATCGCAGACCGGCTGAACCTTACCCGCGCCGAAGTTCATGGCGTGATCAGCTACTACCACCACTTCCGACAGAAACCTGCCGGCAAGGTCGTCGTGCAGGTCTGCCGCGCAGAAGCCTGTCAGTCGGTGGGTGCGGATCAATTGGCCGAGCACGTGGTCAGATCACTCGGTTGCGATTTTCACGAAACGAGCAAAGACGGATCCGTGACACTGGAGCCGGTGTATTGCCTCGGACATTGCGCATGCGGCCCGTCCATCATGGTCGGCGACGATGTTCATGCGCGCGTGACGCCAGAGCGGTTCGATAAACTGATGCAGCGCGCAGGGTGTGCAGCATGACCGTAAAAATTTTTGTACCGCGTGATTCCACTGCGGTGGCACTCGGTGCCAATGAGGTAGCAAGCGCCATCCTTGCCGAAGCCAAGTCGCGTGGCCTTGCAATCCAACTCGTGCGCAATGGCTCGCGCGGCATGTTCTGGCTTGAGCCCATGGTTGAGGTAGAGACCGCTGCAGGCCGTGTCGCTTACGGTCCGGTGAATGAAGATGATGTGGCATCACTCTTTGACGCTAGCTTCACCGAAGGCAAAGCGCACGCGCTGGCACTGGGAAAAACAGACGAGATTCCCTACCTGAAAAATCAAGAGCGCCTGACCTTTGCGCGTGTGGGTATTACCGACCCAGTATCGCTGGATGACTACCTTGCGCATGAAGGCTATGTCGGCCTGAAGAATGCACTGAAACTCAGCGAAGAACAGATCGTCAAAACAGTCACTGATTCCGGATTGCGCGGTCGTGGCGGTGCAGCCTTCCCTACCGGTATCAAGTGGGAAACCGTGCGCAAATGCGCGCCGGGCCAAAAGTACATCGTCTGCAATGCTGACGAGGGTGATTCGGGTACCTTCTCTGACCGCATGGTGATGGAAGATGATCCTTTCATGCTGATCGAGGGTATGACGATTGCCGGTCTAGCGGTCGGTGCGGACAAGGGGTACATCTATGTGCGCTCCGAGTATCCGCATGCGATCGTTGCGCTGAACGAAGCAATTACCACTGCGCGCAATGCGCAATACCTCGGCGCGAATATCCTCGGCTCCGGCAAGGCCTTTGATCTTGAAGTACGCATGGGCGCTGGTTCGTATGTGTGCGGTGAAGAAACCGCGCTGCTCGAAAGCCTTGAAGGCAAGCGCGGCATCGTGCGCGCCAAGCCACCGCTGCCAGCGATCTCCGGTCTATTCGAAAAACCCACCGTGATCAATAACGTGATCTCGCTGGCATCCGTGCCCATTATTCTGGCGCGCGGTGCCGAGTTCTATCGCGACTACGGCATGGGTCGCTCGCGCGGGACACTGCCGATTCAGATTGCTGGCAACGTCAAGCACGGCGGCCTGGTCGAAAAAGCCTTTGGTATCACCCTGCGTGAAATGCTCTACGATTTCGGTGGCGGTACACGTTCGGGCAAACCCATACGCACGGTACAGGTGGGCGGTCCACTGGGCGCGTATCTGCCGGAGTCGCAATTCGACACACCGCTTGATTACGAAGCTTTCCTCGCGCTCGGTGGCACGCTGGGTCATGGCGGCATCGTCGTCTTTGACGAAACCGTCAACATGGCCAAGCAGGCACGCTATGCAATGGAATTCTGTGCCGTAGAGTCTTGCGGCAAATGCACCCCCTGCCGCATCGGCTCAACACGCGGCAAGGAAGCACTCGACAAAGTCATTGCCGGTGAAGACCGTGAACAGCAAATCCATCTGGTGCGCGACCTCTGCGATGTCATGCTCAATGGTTCACTGTGCGCGATGGGCGGCATGACACCCTTCCCCGTTCTCTCTGCCATGAATCATTTCCCTGAAGATTTCGGTATCAACAAGACCACTGCCAGCGCGCAGAAGGAGGCTGCATGAACAAGCTAAATGACACAGATTTCGGTACACCCGAACGGGTATCGGATACACAAATCACGCTGGAAATCGATGGCATGACCGTCACCGTACCTGCGGGTACCTCGTTGATGCGCGCCAGCACCATCGCGGGCGTGAATGTGCCCAAGCTGTGCGCGACTGATTCGCTCGAAGCCTTTGGGTCCTGCCGCGTGTGTCTGGTTGAAATCGAAGGCCGCAAAGGCTACCCCGCCTCCTGCACCACGCCTGTCGAAAACGGCATGAAGGTCAGAACCCAAACCTCGAAGTTGGCTGACATTCGTCGCGGCATGATGGAGCTGTATATCTCCGACCATCCGCTCGACTGCCTCACCTGCCCCACCAACGGTAATTGCGAATTGCAGGACGTGGCGGGCATCGTTGGTCTGCGCGAAGTTCGTTATGGCTACAAAGGCAAAAACCATCTCGAGCTCAAGAAGGATGAATCAAATCCATACTTCACCTATGACGCGTCGAAGTGCATCGTCTGCAACCGCTGCGTACGCGCCTGCGAGGAAACCCAAGGTACATTTGCCCTGACTATTGATGGCCGCGGATTTGATTCACGCGTGGCCGCTGGTCAGAACGACAGCTTCATGGAATCGGAATGCGTCTCCTGCGGGGCGTGCGTGCAAGCCTGCCCGACTGCGACACTGACTGAAAAAACCGTGATCATGATGGGTCAGGCCGAGCACAGCGCCATCACCACCTGCGCTTACTGCGGTGTGGGCTGCTCGTTCAAAGCCGAAATGAAAGGCAATGAGGTGGTGCGCATGGTGCCGCATAAAAACGGTAAGGCCAATCATGGACATTCCTGCGTGAAGGGTCGTTTTGCGTGGGGTTATGCGACGCACAAGGATCGCATGCTCAAGCCGATGATCCGCAAGAAGATCACCGACCCATGGCAGGAAGTCTCTTGGGAGGAAGCGATCGGCTACGCCGCCAGCGAGTTCCGCCGCATTCAGGCCAAGCATGGCAAGGATTCGATCGGCGGTATTACCTCATCACGCTGCACGAACGAAGAAACCTATCTGGTGCAAAAGCTCGTGCGTGCTGCTTTCGGTAACAACAACGTCGATACCTGCGCGCGGGTTTGCCATTCTCCGACTGGCTATGGCTTGAAGCAGACGCTGGGCGAGTCCGCCGGTACGCAGACCTTTGATTCGGTGATGCAAGCGGATGTGATCATGGTGATCGGAGCCAATCCGGTTGCCGGCCACCCGGTGTTCGCATCGCAAATGAAACGCCGGCTGCGTGAGGGCGCCAAGCTGATCGTTGTCGATCCGCGTACCACTGAGATGGTTCGGGGCCCGCACTACGAGGCTGACCATCACCTCAAGCTCAAGCCCGGTACCAACGTCGCTGTCATTTCTGCGATGGCGCATGTGGTTGTGACCGAAGGTCTGGTCAAAGAAGACTTCGTCAAAGAGCGCTGCGATATGCAGTCGTTCAATGAATGGCGCACCTTCGCTGCGCGTGCCGAGAATTCTCCGGAGTCGATGGAAGCCGTGACGGGCATCCCGGCCGAGACCCTGCGCGCTGCTGCACGCATGTATGCCAGCGGCGGCAACGCTGCGATTTATTACGGCCTGGGTGTTACCGAGCATGCGCAAGGCTCAACCATGGTGATGGGCATCGCGAATCTGGCGATGGCCACCGGTAATGTGGGACGCGAAGGCGTGGGTGTAAATCCGCTGCGTGGCCAGAACAATGTGCAGGGTTCCTGCGACATGGGCTCTTTCCCGCATGAGTTGCCAGGCTATCGCCACATCTCTGACAGCATTGCCCGCGCCGAATTTGAAGCGCGCTGGAATGTCACCCTGAATCCCGAACCGGGCCTGCGTATCCCGAACATGTTTGATGCCGCACTCGATGGCAGCTTCATGGGTCTGTACTGTCAGGGCGAAGATATTGTGCAGTCGGATCCCGATACGCAACACGTCTCGGCAGCCCTGTCGGCGATGGAATGTATCGTGGTGCAGGATATCTTCCTCAACGAGACAGCCAAGTACGCGCACGTTTTCCTGCCGGGCTCTTCCTTCCTGGAGAAAGACGGCACCTTCACCAATGCCGAGCGTCGCATCTCGCGCGTGACCAAGGTCATGCCTGCGAAAGCGGGTTACTCGGACTGGGAAGTCACGCAGCTGCTGGCCAACGCACTTGGCTATCCGATGCAGTACAAGCATCCGTCCGAAATCATGGACGAGATCGCGGCACTTACACCGACCTTCCATGGCGTGTCGTTCAAGAAGATCGAGCAGCTCGGCAGTGTCCAGTGGCCCTGCAATGAAAACGCACCTGATGGTACGCCGATCATGCACA
>JBIIEY010000364.1:0-7746 GCA_044237595.1 Burkholderiaceae bacterium
TAGCCCAGGATTTCCTCGACCGTCTTGCCGCGCTTCGCAGCAATTTCGGATGGTGTGCTCATCTTGGCTAAGCCATTCAACGTCGCACGAACCATGTTGTACGGATTGGTGGAACCATTCGATTTCGCCACAACGTTTGTCACGCCCATCACCTCAAAAATCGCCCGCATCGGGCCACCGGCGATGACACCTGTACCGTCTTTGGCAGGAATCATCATCACGGACGATGCACCATGGCGACCATGCACGGTGTGGTGCAATGTCCCATTCTTGAGGGATACCTTGATCATCTTGCGCCGAGCCTCTTCCATCGCTTTTTGAACAGCGACTGGCACCTCTTTCGATTTGCCTTTGCCCATGCCGATGCGGCCATCGCCGTCACCAACGACGGCTAGCGCCGCAAAACCCATGATCCGGCCACCCTTCACCACCTTGGTGACGCGATTAACCGCGATCATTTTTTCGCGCATGCCGTCGTCGGGCTTTTCGCTTTGCATTTTTTGTTGCATTTTTGCCATGATGACTATTCCTTAGAACTTCAGACCGGCTTCGCGAGCTGCTTCCGCAACTGCTTTGACACGACCGTGATAGCGGAAACCGGAGCGATCGAACGCGACTTCAGCAATGCCTGCCTTCAATGCTTTCTCTGCAACACGCTTGCCTACCAGCGCAGCTGCGGCAGTATTGCCGCCTTTGCCTGTTTGACTTGCGAGCTCTTTGCGAACTTCCGCCTCAGCGGTTGACGCACTCGCAAGGATCTTGGCGTCGGGGCTGATGATCGTCGCGTAAATATGCATATTGGTGCGATGCACGGCAAGGCGATTTACCTTGAGCTCTGCGATCTTGGCACGCGTTTGGCGTGCACGGCGCAGGCGGGATGCTTTCTTGTCCATGGTCAACCCTTACTTCTTCTTGGTTTCTTTGATCACCACAACCTCGTCCACATAGCGGACGCCTTTGCCTTTGTAAGGCTCAGGGCTGCGGTAGGCGCGCACTTCAGCGGCAACCTGACCCACTTTTTGTCGGTCGATACCTTTGATAATGATTTCGGTCTGCGTTGGTGTTTCACATTTCACGCCGTTGGGCATACTGTGAACGATGGGATGCGAGAACCCCAGAGACAGATTCAGCTTGTCACCCTGAGCTTGCGCCTTGAAACCCACACCTACCAGTTGAAGCTTCTTTTCGAAACCCTTGGTAACGCCATTGACCATGTTGTTGACCAGCGCGCGGACGGTGCCCGACATCGCGTTGGCTTCACGGCTTTCATCAGCCGGCGTCAGGGTCAGCGTTCCGTTTTCATTTTTGATCACCACTTGGCCTGTCAAGGGCAACGACAGCGTACCTTGGGGACCTTTGACAGCGATCTTCTCTGCCGTGATCGTCACTTCGACGTCTTTAGGCAAATCGATTGGCATTTTTCCTACACGAGACATGTCGCTTCCCCCTTAGGCCACGTAGCAAAGGATCTCGCCACCGGTACCGGTAGCGCGCGCCTTGCGATCGGTCATCACACCCTTGGGTGTGGACACAATGGCGACACCCAGACCGTTCATCACGGTCGGGATCTCACTCTTGCCACGATAGATACGCAGCCCTGGACGAGATACACGCTCGATACGCTCGATGACCGGGCGACCCGCGTAGTATTTCAGCTCGATACGCAGTTCAGGCTTACCGCCCTGATCTGCGACCGCAAAATCCTCGATGTAACCCTCTTCCTTCAGCACTCGGGCGATTGCCACTTTGAGCTTTGATGAAGGCATGGCCACGGTTGTTTTGTTGACGCTCTGCGCGTTACGGATACGCGTTAGCAGATCGGCGATAGGATCGCTCATACTCATCGCTTATTCTCCTATTACCAGCTGGCTTTAGTCATACCCGGAATTTCGCCACGCATGGCGATTTCACGGAGCTTGGTGCGACCCAGACCGAATTTGCGGAATGTGCCGCGCGGACGACCTGTCAGTGCGCAACGATTACGCTGACGGTTCGGCGCAGAGTTACGTGGCAGCGACTGTAACTTCAGACGCGCGTCGTAGCGCTCTTCTTCCGATTTCGACTGATCGTCGATAATGGCCTTCAATTCGGCGCGCTTGGCGGCGTATTTCTTTACCAGTGCGGCGCGCTTCTGTTCGCGGTTAATCAGTGCCAGTTTTGCCATGGCAGCCTCAGTTTCTGAACGGGAATTTGAATGCGGCGAGAAGCGCTTTTGCTTCGTCGTCGGTCTTTGCTGTCGTGGTGATGCTAATGTTCATACCACGCAGCGCGTCGATCTTGTCGTACTCGATCTCGGGGAAAATGATCTGCTCTTTCACCCCGATGTTGTAGTTACCACGACCATCAAACGCTTTGCCTGACACGCCGCGGAAGTCGCGAACTCGAGGAAAAGCGATAGTCACGAGGCGATCCAGAAATTCATACATGCGTGCACCACGGAGGGTGACCATACATCCAATCGGATAACCTTCACGAATCTTGAAACCGGCAATCGCCTTGCGAGCCTTGGTGACCACCGGCTTCTGACCGGCGATCTTGGTCAGATCACCCACGGCGTGCTCAATGATTTTCTTGTCAGCAACCGCTTCCGACAGACCCATATTCAGCGTGATCTTGGTCAGACGCGGCACTTCCATCACCGACTTGTAGCCAAACTTGGCCGTCAGGTCAGCGACGACTTTTTCTTTGTAGTGTTGTTGTAGACGTGCCATTTGATTACACCTTCACAGCTTCGCCAGTGGATTTATAGACGCGGACTTTTTTACCATCCACCGTCTTGATACCCACACGGTCTGCCTTGCCGGTCGCTGCATTGAACAGCGCGACGTTGGAAATATGAATTGGCATCAGCTTATCGACGATACCGCCAGTTGCGCCTGTCATCGGGTTCGGCTTGACTGCTTTTTTTGCGACATTGATGCCATCAACGACCAGGTGATTGGCATCAACGCGCTGCGTTACCACACCACGCTTGCCTTTGTCTTTTCCGGTCAAAACGATGACTTCGTCTTTTGTACGAATCTTATCCATGGCGACTCCTTACAAAACTTCGGGCGCAAGGGACACGATCTTCATGAAGCGCTCTGTGCGCAGCTCACGGGTAACCGGTCCAAAAATACGGGTGCCAATAGGCTCCAGCTTGGCATTCAGGAGCACGGCAGCGTTGCGATCGAAACGCACCAACGAACCATCCTGACGACGCACGCCTTTGGCAGTGCGCACAACGACAGCGTTATAGATCTCGCCCTTCTTGACGCGACCGCGTGGCTGCGCTTCTTTGATGGTGACCTTGATGATGTCGCCAATACCCGCATAGCGCCGCTTTGAACCGCCCAGCACCTTAATGCAGAGCACTTCGCGTGCACCAGTGTTGTCGGCTACTTCGAGCCGGCTTTCAGTTTGAATCATGATTTTTCTTTCCCAACTTAATCCGCGCCGGATACACGATGCACCCTTCAACGGTCAGTCTTGGTCCCGTCGGCGATTCCGCTATGCGGCGTCACCGATTGGGTTGACAAAAAGCTACGGAGTTTTACTGCTTTTACAGCACCTGCTAAGTTTCGCAGGAAAGCCCGACATTATGCACTACTTAATGCCGGGCTAGCAAGCGTTTAAACGGTCTGCGCCACCTCAACTACGCGCGTCACCGTCCAGGCCTTGGTCTTTGAAATCGGACGGCCTTCCTGAATCTCAACCGTATCGCCAGTCTTGGCAACGTTGCCCTCGTCGTGCGCGTGATATTTGTTCGAGCGCACAATGATTTTGCCGTACAGAGGATGACGAACACGGCGCTCGATCAACACGGTGACTGTCTTGTCCATTTTGTCTGAAACGACGGTACCGACCAGGGTACGCTTTAACGCTTTCTTTTCTGTCGCGCTCATTATTGGCCGTCCTTCTGATTAATCACAGTCTTGACGCGCGCGATATCACGACGCACTTTCTTGAGCTGCGAGGTATTTTGCAGCTGTTGCGTCGCGACCTGCATACGCAGACCAAACTGGGCTTTGAGCAAGTCGTTGAGCTCTTTCTTGAGAGCCGCTGCGTCCTTGCCTTGGAGTTCTGATGCTTTCATTCGTATCCCCTTATTGGCCAACCTGGCGCACAACGAAGGTAGTCGCCAGAGGCAGCTTTGCCGCTGCGAGGCGGAATGCCTCACGCGCCAAGGCCTCATCAACGCCGTCCATCTCGTAGAGAACCTTGCCTGGCTGGATCTCGGCCACGTAATACTCCGGATTGCCCTTGCCGTTACCCATACGAACTTCTGCTGGCTTGTTCGAAATTGGCTTGTCCGGGAAGATGCGGATCCAGATGCGGCCACCGCGCTTAATATGGCGCGTCATCGCACGACGAGCTGATTCGATCTGACGAGCGGTGATACGGCCACGGGCAATTGCCTTCAAACCAAATTCACCAAACGACACCGCGGTGCCGCGCTCATGCGAAATGCCCTTGTTGCGGCCTTTTTGCTCTTTCCGGTATTTTCTGCGTGCTGGTTGCAGCATGATTATTCTCCCGCCTTCTCAGCTGGCGCAGCCGGTGCGTCAGCTTTCTTTGCGCGAACTCGCTTTGCAGCCGCAGGCGCCGGCGCAGCAGCGCCTTCGGTTGCAGTTGCAGGCGCATCCGCGCGCTTGGTACGTGCTGTACGTCCGGCTGGCTTGCCATCATCACGACGCGGTGCGCGACGCTTGCGCTCGTCATCCGAAGTCGTTTCGACGGCTGGCGCTTCACCACTTGCCAGACGATCACCTTTGTAAACCCAAACTTTGATACCGATGATGCCGTAGGTGGTTTCTGCTTCGCCGAAACCGTAATCGATATCGGCACGCAGGGTATGCAGTGGCACGCGGCCCTCGCGATACCATTCCGTGCGAGCGATCTCGATGCCGTTCAAACGGCCGGATGACATGATCTTGATGCCTTGCGCACCAAGGCGCATTGCATTTTGCATCGCACGCTTCATCGCACGACGGAACATGATCCGCTTTTCGAGTTGCTGTGCGATCGAGTCAGCGATCAGTTGCGCATCGGTTTCTGGCTTGCGAATTTCTTCGATGTTGACGTGCACAGGCACGCCCATCATTTTGGCCAGCGATGACTTCAATACTTCAATGTCTTCGCCCTTCTTGCCAATGACAACGCCGGGGCGGGAGCTGAAAATCGTGATACGCGCGTTCTTGGCAGGACGCTCGATCAGAACCCGGCCTACAGATGCGTTCTTAAGTTTCTTCTTGAGGAATGCACGAACCGAAAGGTCTTCCTTGAGCATGTCGGCAAAACTACTGTTGCCTGCATACCAGCGTGATCCCCAGTTACGGGTGACGGCAAGACGAAAGCCGGTTGGATGAATCTTCTGTCCCATCGTGACTCCCTTAATTACCGACAGTCACATAAATGTGACAGGTTTGTTTGGAGATGCGATCACCACGGCCCTTGGCTCGTGCGGTGAACCGACGCAGCACTGCGCCTTTTTCCACATAGATCGTTTTGACCGTGAGTTCGTCGATGTCTGCGCCGTCATTGTGCTCAGCATTGGCAATCGCCGATTCGAGCACCTTTTTGATCAGAACAGCACCTTTTTTGGGGCTGAAGGTCAGAATGTTGAGCGCTTGGTCGACTTTTTTGCCGCGAATCAGGTCGGCAACGAGACGGCCCTTTTGAGCCGACAATCGTGCGCTGCGAAGAGTAGCTTTAGTTTCCATCATCAGACCTTATTTCTTAGCCTTCTTGTCAGCGGCATGACCTTTGAACGTGCGGGTCAGCGCGAATTCGCCAAGCTTGTGGCCAACCATATTCTCGGACACGTAAACCGGCACGTGCTGCTTGCCATTGTGCACAGCGATCGTCAGGCCGATAAAGTCCGGCATGATCGTCGAGCGACGTGACCAGGTCTTGATTGGCTTCTTGTCCCGCGCCGCTTGTGCAGTTTCGACTTTTTTCAGCAGGTGGGCGTCGCAAAACGGCCCCTTTTTCAATGAACGTCCCATGTCTTACCCCTTTATTTCTTACCGCGACGCGAGACAATCATCGACGTCGTGCGCTTGTTGCGACGGGTCTTCTTGCCTTTGGTCTGCTGACCCCACGGCGACACTGGATGACGACCGGCAGCTGTTCTGCCCTCGCCACCACCATGTGGGTGATCGATTGGATTCATGGCCACACCGCGAACGGTAGGGCGAATACCACGCCAACGCACAGCACCGGCTTTGCCAATCTTGCGTAGGTTATGCTCTCCGTTACCAACTTCACCGATCGTTGCACGGCATTCCACGTGAATACGACGCACCTCACCGGAACGCAGGCGCACCTGAGCGTAGATACCTTCGCGCGCCATCAGCACAACGCCCGCACCCGCGGTACGCGCAATTTGCGCCCCCTTACCCGGCAACATTTCGACGCAGTGCATGGTGGTACCGACCGGAATGTTCCGAATAGGCAGGCAGTTACCTGGCTTGATCGGCGCTTCCGAGCCATTCATCAACTGATCACCAACCGCCATACCCTTGCTGGCGACGATGTACTTGCGCTCGCCGTCCGCGTAGCACAACAATGCAATGTTCGCGCTACGGTTCGGATCGTATTCAAGACGCTCGACTTTGGCCGGAATACCATCCTTGTTGCGACGGAAATCCACGACACGGTAGTGGTGCTTGTGACCACCGCCGATGTGACGGGTTGTAATGTGACCGTTGTTATTGCGACCAGCAGTTTTGCTCTTTTTCTCGATGAGCCCCGCGAATGGACGGCCTTTGTGGAGGTCAGGATTGACCACCTTGACCATGCCACGACGACCGGGCGATGTCGGTTTTAACTTAACGAGTGCCATTATTTAGCCTCCTCGGTGAAGTTGATTTCCTGGCCAGGCTTGAGGCAAACAAAGGCGCGACGCGTGTTGTTACGACGGCCAGTGAAACGGCCTGAGCGCTTGATCTTGCCTGCGCGGTTGGCTACTTGCACAGACTCGACCTGAACCTTGAACAGCAGCTCTACTGCAGCCTTGATCTCGAGCTTGGTGGCGTCTTGCGTCACCAGGAAAACGACTTGCTCATTTTTTTCTGCGACAAAAGTAGCTTTCTCCGAGATGACAGGAGCCAGCAATACTTTCATCAGGCGCTCTTCGGTATGTTTGATGACTGAACTCATGCCAGCATCTCCTCAATCTTTGCCAGCGCGGGCTTGGTGATCAAGACCTTCTTGAAGAACACCAGCGACATTGGGTCAGCCTGACGTGGCTCAACCACAAGCACGTTCGGCAGGTTGCGGGCAGCCAGCATCAGGTTTTCATCCAGGCTGTCAGTAATGACGAGCACGGAATCCAGACCCATGTTTTTCAGTTTCTGCGCGAGCAGTTTGGTTTTTGGCGCCTCGACCGACAGTTCCTCGATCACAGACAAGCGGCCATCACGGGCGAGCTGCGACAAAATCGAGCAAATACCAGCGCGATACATCTTCTTGTTGACCTTGTGAGAAAAGTTCTCATCCGGGCTGTTCGGGAAAGTACGACCACCTCCACGCCAGATCGGCGAGGAAGACATACCCGCACGAGCGCGGCCGGTACCTTTTTGGCGCCATGGCTTTTTGGTCGTGTGACTGACTTCTTCACGGTCTTTCTGCTTGCGATTACCGCTACGGGCATTCGCCTGATAAGCAACGACGACCTGGTGAATCAGCGCTTCGTTATAGTCACGACCGAAGATGGTGTCTGGTGCCGCGACATTCGATGATGCCTGACCTTGGGCATTCAGG
>JBIIEY010000080.1:0-7692 GCA_044237595.1 Burkholderiaceae bacterium
CTGCTGCAGCCAGCACACTCGTATGACAAAGCGATGCAACAACGCTAGCGACTTTTTGTTCGAGCCTCTGAATCAGTCATCTTTCGGCGATCCCGAGGCTTCTGAAGCATCATCGCCAGTCGCCTTGCCATTCTCGGCATTAGGAAAGCACATGCGAGTGCCATCCCAGCTTTGACCGCACCAACAAAAGCCCTCTGCATTAATGATGCAGGTGCCACTACCACAACAGCGCTCGTCTTCGATGATAATCTCCCGTCTTTTTTTAATAGGTTACACTGATTTGCGGTTGTACTTAAAAATCGGACATCTGACTCAGATTCAATGACAGCGGCACTTTTCGTTGGCTACGATTTTTTTATTTAAAACCCTCTTGATCGCATAGCCCAATGAACGAAAATCGCGCAAAACAAGCAAGAAAAAAAACAACGAAGACTTATCTGATTTTAACAGCCGCATTTGTTGTTATTTTTGGTGGTGTGACCCTCATGGGTATTTTCATTGCTCATTTGAGTTAATGAGTTGCGCTCTTGGCTGGAGACGCTCTCGCTGACAGCGCATGGCAAACCGATGGCAGACCCGTCAAAAACAGTAATCGCGATGACATTTCCGAATCAAAGCCAAACCAGCAATCTGACCGCTCTTTCGTCTGCCAAACCACATGGGACAGGATGTATGAGCAATAACGTCACTAACCGTCATATCACTCAACAACTCACTCACCCTGCGCTTCACATCAAGGTGTCCCTATGAACCCGCCCGCCACTGCCGACACGCTCACCGTGCTCTATGACGGCGCATGCCCCTTGTGCCGCCGAGAAATCGCGCACGTAAAGGGGCTCGCAGAACGTCAGGGTGACAGCAGCTTGTGCTTTGTCGACATTAGTCGCGAAGCCGAGGGGGATACGCGTCCTGCTGCAGAGCGCGCTGCGTTGCTCGCACGCTTTCATGTGCAACGTGCTGATGGATCGCGGATTGATGGTGCTGCGGCCTTTGTTGCGATGTGGCGGCGACTGCCCGGCTGGCGCTGGCTGGCAAGGCTGGCGCGTCTGCCAGGCGTTCTGCCATTGCTTGAGCTGGCCTATCGAGGTTTCCTTGTCGTGCGACCGTTACTGCAAAGGATTGCACGCCGACAGGACAACGTGCAATCAGGATCGGAGCTCGCGACAGCAGCACGCCTTTCCGTTTATCTGGAACGCGAGTTGAGATCCGATCACGCGGGAGAGACCGGTGCCGTGGCAATCTACAAAGGCATAGCGACGATCGCGGCTTGGCGTGGTGACGCAGAGTTAGTCGAATTCGCCTTCAAGCACGGTCAGACCGAAGCAGAACATCTGCGCCTGATCGAGGCCTGGTTTCCGCCAGTCCGCCGCAGCTACCTGCTCGGACCTTGGCGAGTTGCTGGTTGGCTGACGGGCGCGTTGCCTGCCCTGTTCGGGCGCCGATCAGTGTACGCAACCATTGCAGCAGTTGAGACCTTCGTTGACCAGCACTACCAGCAGCAGATCGATCACTTGCAAAGCCACGGCGGCCCCGAAGGATTGCTTCCCTTGCTAGTACGCTGCCAATCCGACGAGCGAGATCATCGAGATGAAGCTGCCGCGCTTGTAGGTCCGCAAGCATCCTGGCCACTGCGTGCCTGGTGCCGGGTGGTGGGTACCGGTTCAGCTGTCGCTGTCGTGCTGGCCCGGCGGGTTTGAGATGAGCGATGTTGAATGAATGCTGTCGGATCGCGATTTGCAGCAAAAATTATCAATAAGGTATCACTGCTAGCGTCTCCACACGCCAGATAGCGGAAAGCTCCGGGGTAAAGACGCCCATTTTCAGCCCCGAACTGAGGCGCTCACCCAAACATGCAACGGCGAAGCTAATAAGAATGACAAGATCCGAAAATTTTAGTTTTCTTATAGAAAACTTGGGAGCTCTTTTTGGTGAACTATTGAGAAAAAGTCCATATAATTCAGGGTTCTGAGGCTTAATTGCTTCACTGCAACACAAAACAATAATTGGGGGCGAGCTTCATGCAGCTGATGTGGGTATCAGGCCCGACGGGCAACGTACGCAAAGTTTCGATAACGGCGAAAAAAATGCTGATTGGCATGAGCGTCGTTGCGACTGCTTTGGTCACGCTCGGCTTTCTGCTGTATCTGATCGGATTCAAAATCGCGATTGAAGTGCGGCCCGAACTTGCGCGCAGCCTCGGTGGTATCACCACGCAAGCTGAACAGCAGCGCATGGAGTCGGTGTATCGGGAACGTCTCGCAAAGCTGCAGGGCATGCTGGAAGCCACAGCCAAAGATGTACGACATCTTGAAACCCTGAAGAATCAATTCATGGATCTGGCAACCCCTGCATCAGTCAAAGAGCGGCGCAGCGCCACTTCCGAAGACGGCAAGGGCGGCCCCATGCTCCCCACAATGCGTCCAGTGTCCTTACAGGGGCAGCCGCTGGATGCGACATTCGATGCCGTGCTCCAGGAATTTGGACAGTTTCACAAAACAGTGGGCAACCTTCCTGACAACTGGTCGCGCGAACTCAACCGCTTGAGAACCTTTCCGACCGGCACGCCACTGGCTGGCGGTTTCAGGCTATCCAGTGGTTTTGGTATGCGGACTGACCCCTTCACAGGCATACTCGGCCGGCATGACGGGCTGGACTTCACCTCGACTTTTGGTGCTCCTATTCTCGCAACAGCAGACGGCACTGTGTCTCGCTCCGGCTGGGAAGACACTTACGGCAATATCATCGAGATCACGCATGCGGAAGGTTTCGTGACCCGTTACGCGCACATCAGCACGCGGCGCGTGACAGAGGGACAGCGTGTCAAGCGCGGCGATCGTATCGCCGACGTGGGTAGTACCGGCCGTTCAACTGGTCCTCATCTGCACTATGAGGTGTTTCATCAGGGTCGTGTCATCAATCCCCTGCAGGTACTGCCGCACTTGAGTGGCGAGAAAATCTGAACAAGCATCGCTGACCTGGCGATATCATTCAGGCATGCGTTCGTTCTCACGAACAAAGAAACAAAACCCGACGGATATGTATCGCGCTATATTGTGGCCGGATGACAAGCGCTGTGGAGATTGCGATGTTCCGTAAGATGAAACAAAACAAGCTATTACCGACTCAGGAGAAGTTTGACACCCTGATCGGTGCGACGACCGAAATTTACGGTCGCCTTGTGCTGCTTGACAGTGTGAGAATTGATGGCAAGGTCATTGGGAACATCGAGACAGCAAAAGACAAAAAAGTCACAGTAGCCATCGGTCGCTCGGGTGAGGTTTCGGGCGACATCACTGCGCACCGAGTGATGGTAGCCGGGAAAATCGAAGGTAACATCTACGCGACCGAACGCGCTGAATTCCATAAAGATTCCGAGGTGCGTGGCGATATCACCTATGGCACCATCGGTGTCGAACATGGCGCCAAGCTACTCGGTCTGGTGATCCAAGCGCAAAACAACGCCAGCAGCACCACCGATGCTCAAGCTGTCATCAAGATGGCGCAAGAGAAAAAGTAAACGGAAACAAAAAAGGCTACCGAGGCAGCCTTTTTGCTTAAAACCCTGAACGTTAACGCGGTCAGGGTTTTTTCTTGAGTTCACCCTTGACCACACCACCACGCTGAATAGTGATGCTCTTGAAGCTGACCTTGCCATCGACCACAGCACGGCTACCAATCGTCAGATCGCGGCAATCGAGCGCACCCGAAAAATTACCCTTCACATTCATGGTGTCGCACGTCACGTTGCCATCGAGGACACCGGTAACGCCGATCTGAATGGAATGCAGCGACAATGTACCGCGTACCGTGCCATCAATGGTCAGATAACCGCTGGAGCGGATCTCACCAATAAATTCAAAACCCTCGCTGATAATCGAAGGTTTGAGATTGTTACCCGCAGGCTTGCCTGCCCCATTACCATTCATTGATGGCTCTGGATCGGGGATCACGATCTCTGGTTCCATCAGTGCTGGCTCAGCCACTGGCTGACTGATCTCGTTAGTCATGGCCACCCTATCTCGCTCGTCGTTTCGTCGCTTATTGAACACGTGTCAATGCCCTGATATCAATAGGAGCCCGAGGATGGTCCACCCTCGCCATCAATCTTCTGCAAGGAGCCCTGAAGATCGCCGCCTTTTTCGATTTCGATTTCTGCGTACTGCACTGAACCCAGCGCCTTACCCGTCGAGCGAATAAACAGCGATTTTTTCGCTGTCAGCGTGTCGTGAATTTCACCACGCAAGTCGATAATGTCTGCCGTGACCTTGCCTTTGATAACGCCGGAACTCGCAACAATCAGTTCGCGCGCTGTGATTTCTCCCTCGATGCTGCCGGAGATCGAGGCAATATCAGGGACAACAAATGTGCCGTTGAGCACGACACCTTCGCCTACCGTCAGACATCCGCTTTGGTTTGAGTCCGCCAACACTGCCTCCAAGATTTCAGGTCGAGAAAATGATCAACTTGCTTCGTCCGTATGGCCAAATCGCACTAGCGTTCGGTTTGGTGCGGTTAGCGTTATTACGCTTCCATTTGTATCCGCAGAGAAATTATACGGCGAAACATTCGGAAATCTCAAAATAATTACCGTAAAACAAAGATTTTCTGAGAAAGTTTCATTAAAATTAATTTTTTCACGGACTCTCAGCCCAACAAATTATATTTCAAGCACGAAATTTGGAAAGATCACTCCAGTTATGGGATTTTTTTATGAGGGTTATCGGGAATTAGAATTTGATTTATATTTTGCGCAGCAGCATAATTTAGTTGTCTCCTCTATGTCTTCTCCTCAGATATAGGTTCAGCCCGCTCACTGAGCGGGCTTTTTTTTACCTGCGAATCAGGTGAGGTAAGGATGGCGACCGGAGAGTGCGAATTTCAGATAGCGAGAACGGACAGAATCTGTTCCAGCTCTTGCCGGACACGGCCAAGGTCTGCGACCACCGGCTGGTGGGATTGTGGCTGACTGAGTTCAGCCAGCGCGCGCGCGTCGAGCTTGTTGCGCGCCCCACTGATCGTAAAGCCCTGTTCATACAGTAGCTCGCGAATGCGGCGAATGAGCAAGACCTCGTGATGCTGGTAGTAGCGCCGATTGCCGCGCCGCTTGACGGGTTTGAGTTGCGTGAACTCCTGCTCCCAGTAGCGCAGCACATGGGGCTTCACGCCGCACAGCTCACTTACCTCACCAATCGTGAAATACCGTTTGGCGGGAATCGGAGGCAAGGTAAACAGCCCCGGCTTGGCTGCGCGCTCGTTCATTTAACAAAGGAATCAGGCTGCGTGCTGCGAGGAATTACGCTGAGTCGCTGTATCGACCATGGCCTTGAGTTTTTGGCTTGCATGGAAAGTAACGACACGCCTAGCGCTGATAGGAATTTCTTCGCCGGTTTTAGGATTGCGACCAGGTCGCTGCGGCTTGTCACGCAACTGAAAGTTACCAAAACCGGATAGCTTCACCGACTCACCACGCTCGAGCGCATCGCGAATCTCGCTGAAAAAAGTTTCGACCATATCCTTGGCTTCACGCTTGTTGAGTCCAACCTGCTCAAACAAGAGTTCGGCCAATTCCGCCTTCGTCAGCGTGGGCAGATCTTTTTCTGCACGCGTGCGCGCCTGCGAGGCCATGACGGCTCTGCCCAGATCAGCGGCGAGAACGGATTCCATTTCGGCAGGATTGCTTTGATTCATGATGTCTTTTGACCAGCCTGGGCCGTCTTATTTTCTTAAAATCGCGCCGAATTTCTGGTGAACTGCTTCGATGAATGCAGCCATTGCAGCATCAACCGGCTCATCCTGAAGCGTGCTTTCAGTATCTTGCATGGTAATCCGGAATGCAAGACTTTTTTCGTCTTCGGCCAGTCCTTTGCCGCGATATTCATCAAATAAAACAATGTGTTGCATGATTCGACATGCCGGATTGCTAACAGACTCTGATTGAAAAACATCGATCAGGCTTTGTACACTAACCGCATGTTTCACTAGGAGCGCAACGTCACGAACAACCGCAGGGAAACGCGAAATTTCGTGATAAACCGGAAGATCGCGGCGTCCAAGCGCAACTGCGTCTATATCGAACATCACAGGCGCCAGAGGCAAATCGAGCTTTTGTTGCAAACGCGGATGCAACTCACCGATGTAACCGACGGTTTCGCCATCAACCAGCACGTTGGCCGATCGACCAGGATGCAGCGCTGGATGCACCAGCGGCTCAAAGCGCAGGCTAATCGGCGCGAACAAAGCTTCGAGATCGGCTTTCAGATCGAAAAAGTCCACCGTACGCGCCGGCTGACCCCACTGCTCTTCCAGCGCGGGCCCATAAGCGAGTGCCGCCACGCGCGTTGGCTGGCTAATGCCCGCGACCGACAACGGGCCGTCAGCGATGGAAGCATCTTTGCGAAACACCGCGCCCAACTCAAACACGCGCACACGATTCACCTTGCGATTCAAGTTGTAACGCACGTTAGCGACCAGACCACTCAACAGCTGCGAACGCATGACGCTCATCTGACTGGCAATCGGATTCAGCAGACGAATAGGATCCGTGTTATCCGAGAAATCCTGCTCGGCTTCCTCGTCGACAAAACTGAAATTCACCACTTCCTGGTAATCGAGATCGGCAAGCTGTCTGCGCACCTGGAAAGTTGACCGAGTGCTCTCCGGTGCAATGTGCATCGCCTGCGCCGCCACCGGAGGCAAAGCCGGGATATTCTCAAAGCCATAGACTCGCGCGACTTCTTCAATCAGATCTTCTTCGATTTCAATATCGAAGCGATAGCTGGGCGGCGTCACCGAAAACACATCCGATTCCTGCGTGAATGGCAACGCCAATCGCGTGAAGATGTCTGCAACTACGGATGCCGAGAGAGGTATACCAATAATCTTTACTGCACGCGCAAGACGCATTGCAACAGGTTTCCGAATCGGCAGATCAACCTGCTGATCATCGACGGGCCCCACACGCGTTTTACCCGGCACACCGCAAATCTCGACGATCAGTGCCGTAATGCGCTCGATATGCTCCACCGTCGTCGCATAATCCACGCCGCGCTCGAAACGATGTGCAGCATCAGTAGAAAAATTGTAGCGACGCGCCCTGCCCTGCATCGCCTGCGGCCACCAGAAGGCAGCCTCAAGGTAAATATTTTCGGTATCCAGTGAGACAGCAGTCGCATCACCTCCCATGATGCCGGCCAGCGACTCGACCTGCTTTTCATCGGCAATAACGCCGACCCAATCATCAAGCTCAACGGTGTTGCCATTGAGGAGCTTGAGCTGTTCGCCTTTGCGTCCCCAGCGCACATCCAGTCCGCCGTGAATTTTATCGAGATCAAATACGTGCGTTGGGCGACCCAACTCAAGCATCACATAATTCGAGATATCCACCAGCGCAGAGATCGAACGCTGACCACTGCGCTCAAGGCGTTGCTTAATCCACTCCGGCGTCGCTGCATGCGCATTCAAGCCGCGAATGACGCGCCCGGAAAACCGGCCACACAAATCCTTGGCACTGATTTTTACCGGCAGTACTTCATCGGAATCCGGCTTGACGATGGAAAAGGCGGGTACCGTCAGTGGTGTGCTCGTCAGCGCTGCGACTTCGCGGGCCACGCCAAGTACCGACAAACAGTCGGCACGATTTGGCGTGAGCTTGATGGTAAATTTCAGATCATCAAGCTGATAAAAATCGCGGAA
>JBIIEY010000003.1:0-24896 GCA_044237595.1 Burkholderiaceae bacterium
GGCAGTGTCAGTGATGGTCAGGTGCGAAGCTGGATAGGGCATGGCACCGGCTGGTTGATGAAAACCGCCTGGCAGAATACCGAAGGGTCTGATGTTGAACCCTGGGATGACGTCATGACGCGCTTCATTCATCACTATGAAGTTACAGCTGGTACGAGCAGCATTGCGTTCCCGCATGTGCTTGAGACACTCCAAAAAGCGCGCGATTATGGCGTCAAGCAAGCCATCGTCACTAACAAAGAACGTCGTTTCACAGATCGTATTCTGCAAAAGCATGGCTTGCAAAATGCGTTTGACATGGTCATTTGTGGTGACTCACTTGCGGTAAAAAAACCCAATCCCGCTGTCATTGAGCACTGTCTGGCCACGCTCGGCGCAACACATGGCGAAGCGCTGTTCGTCGGCGATTCTGAAATCGATGTGTCGACGGCCAAAGCAGCCGGCGTCGTCTGCTGGGCGGTGCCGTATGGCTACAACATGGGCCGGCCGATTGCTGATGCGATGCCTGATCGCATCGTGCCGGATATTCGTGAAGTGCCGAATTACTTCCGGCATCTCTGACGAGGACCTGCTGCGCATTAAAAAATATTTTCGGAGGACATACCATGGCATTAATCTCCCTGCGCCAGCTGCTTGATCATGCAGCCGAACATCACTACGGCCTGCCGGCCTTTAACGTCAACAACATGGAGCAGATCCACGCGATCATGCAGGCTGCTGCTGAATGCGACAGCCCGGTGATTCTCCAGGCGTCTGCGGGTGCACGTAAATACGCCGGCGAGCCGTTTCTGCGCAAGCTGGTCGAAGCCGCACTTGAGCAATATCCGGATATCCCGGTATGCATGCATCAGGATCATGGTGCATCGCCGGCTGTGTGTCAGGGCTCGATACGCAGCGGATTTTCCAGCGTGATGATGGATGGCTCTCTCAAAGAAGATGCAAAAACACCCGCTGATTATGATTACAACGTCAATGTCACGCGTCGCGTGGTCGAAATGGCGCATGCAGTGGGTGTCTCGGTGGAAGGTGAATTGGGTTGTCTGGGCTCGCTCGAAACAGGTCAGGCTGGTGAAGAAGATGGCGTAGGTGCCGAAGGCACACTCGATCATTCACAGCTTCTGACGGATCCGGATGAGGCGGCACAATTTGTCGCTGCTACCGATGTTGATGCACTGGCCATTGCAATTGGTACCAGTCATGGTGCTTACAAATTCAGTCGTCCACCGACCGGCGACATTCTGGCCATTGATCGCATCAAGGCGATCAACCAGCGTATTCCGAATACCCATCTCGTCATGCACGGCTCATCGAGCGTACCGCAGGAATATCTGGCGATGATTCGTCAGTACGGCGGTGATATCAAAGAAACCTACGGTGTACCCGTATCAGAGATCGTTGAAGGTATCAAGCATGGTGTACGAAAAGTCAACATCGACACCGACATTCGTCTGGCCATGACGGCGGCGATGCGCAAGGCCATGGCTGACAAGCCTGATGAATTCGATCCGCGTGCTTTTCTGAAAGCAGCTACTGCTGCAGCAAAATCCGTCGTGCGTGATCGTTTCGAAGCCTTTGGCTGTGCCGGCAAGGCCTCCAAAATCAAACCCATGACCATGGATCAGATGGCCAGCCTGTATCAAAAAGGCGCGTTGCGGGCGCAGGTGCACTAAGCATGATCCGGTCAGGCCAGCATAGGCATGTGCTATTTGATGTCGATGGCACGATCGCCGAGACTGAGGGAAATGCACACTTGCCGGCTTTTAATCGGGCGCTGAAAGAAGCGGGATTGTCTTGGCACTGGACCTCGGCCGATTACAAGCATTTACTCAAGACCACGGGCGGCTTCGAGCGCCTGTTGCGTTTTGCGGCTGAGAATGGTCACGATGTCGACGCATTGCGGGATACGCTGGCGGCGGTCCACAAAAACAAGAATCGCCACTTCGCTGACATCATGGCCTCTGGCGCCGTATTGCCGCGTGCGGGCTTCGGTGATCTTGTGATGAGCCTTGCTCGCAATAACATCGGCTGGTCTGTCGTTACCACGACCAGTCGCGGCAACTGGGAAGCCCTGTGGAACTATTCACTTGCGCCACTGGGTTTGCCCTCGCCAGAAGTTATCGTGTGCGGTGAAGATGTGTCGGCTAAAAAACCGGACCCGGAAGCCTATTTGATTGCCCTCAAGCGCTTGAATATGCCGGCGGCTGAATGTTGCGCGATTGAAGATTCGCGCAACGGACTACTCGCCGCCCGCGCCGCCGGTTTGGAAGTCGCTATCGTGCGCAGTGAGTTTTTTGCTGATGAAGCCTTTGATGACGCCGAGGTGGTCGTTGATGAGCTTTATTTTCTTGAGCAAGCCAGCCTATAAGTACGCATCTGCCGAATTATTTTGTGGCCGGGTAATTTCAGAGATGTAAGGTTCAGCGAAGCTCAGCTTTTTAATCCACGGGTCCGGAATATCGATTTGCAAAGGGATCGCGGTCAGTGTTTGTTCGATATTCTTGTCGCCAATCCGCGTACGCTTAAAGGCCTCGTTAATTGCCACGACGATCGGATCCCAATCGTTTGGCGAATTGTGTTGCATCTGTACCATGGTCAGCGCGCTGTCATCTTGTCGTCTATCGAGATAATCAAGTGGAATGACTGAATCAATGACCTCGCTGATACCTTTCTCTGTAAGCTTGTTATGTTGCAAATTCAAGTGCCGCAGACAGTTGGTCGATTTTAGACACCCTTGTAAGGATAGTGCGTCGATGTCATTGAGACCGGTTTTGTCCAGATAAAGCTGAGACAAGGGTAAGTACCTCAGCACACCGAAAAGCAGTATGAAGGCGAAGCAAATATCATTGTTGACGCCTATCGGGTTATCGCCGATGTCAAGGGAGTAGATCACTGGATGTTTCATCATAAAATAAGCCAGTTCTGCCAGTTCATAGGGTCCCAGGTTATTTGAAGAGACATCAAGAATCACCGGGCAGGTCAAAGGGATTTCGCGCAATATGTTCAGCAGCTGATTAGAAAAAAGTGCCGGACCAATACCGCTGGCGCAGAGCTTAATCGGTTTGTTCAGCGCATAGATTGAACCAGAAGGTACGTACTTTCGACTGACAAGCAATTCCTCAGCGGCATAGGTAGTTGATTCTTCATCGCTATTGGCAAGTAATTCCTCAGCAGTTGTTTTTGTGGATGTAATGACGGGCTTGCTGCCGAAAATCCGCATTGGGTTAATTAACGCACCATCAGACATGGTTGCCGAAAAATCGAATGCCAAACCAGCGTAATCTTCGGCGTTAAATTCGTCGGCCGCAGCATTTTCGCCTCCCGTCAAAATCAAATTAGTGATGACTTTCTGGCTTTTTTCGAAATCAGATGTCAAATTTTCGATGTTTTCGAAAAGATTTTGGCCATTTTTCTTCCACAGGTCTATTTTTTCCGCCTCGGGTAGTGATGGATCAACCGCTTTGAATTTGAAGGGTGTTGATTTCTTCGTCTTTGGGGTGTGGCTTGAATTATCGGTAAATTTTTCTTTGACGTTTTTCCAGGCTTTTTTGATTTTTTTACCCAGGCTGCGCACAGATTTGGAACGCTTTTCAGTCGGAGTGGACGGCGCATCAGATTCGGTATCGCTCGAGCTCTCAACATGCTGCATACGAGGTTTTTTTTCTGAACTTACTGATTCTTCATCATATTTTTCCCGAGATTTTTTCTCCGATTCGCTGGAGCTTCTGACTATCGTGTCCGATGACATTGAACTACGGGATGTACCTAGAATAGATCTTTGTGACATGTTTTTTCCTTAGCAGGGCAATTGTTCGTTGCAATGAGACAAAATTTTGAATCAGTTGCATAGGAACTTGCGGTGCGGATTAGTTCCGTGATCCTGTCAGAACGCAGATGGCATAGCGGCGCAATGTTTGGCCGATGCAAATGGTAGTGATGATGGCGAAAGCGTCACTCAGTCTGCGGAGAGTGCGACAGAGAGTGAGATTGTAGGGATTTAGAAACAGTAGGTGCTAAAGAAGCCCGTTGAGACGAACAATGGCGAGATTCAAATACGCAGCCACGCTTACCCAAGCCAGATAGGGCAGCATCAGCAGACTCGATCTCGGGGAATAACGCAAAGGCAGCAGTATCAGTGGCACGATTGACAGCCACAGGGCGACAACTTCGATCAGCGCAAGATCCGGGCGCTGCATTTTGAAAAATAGCAGACTCCACAGTACATTCAGCCCGCAGTTGATCAGCAGCGCGATCAGAAACAAGCGACGCTGTCGCGCATCACCCAAGCGCCATGCACGCACGCCGGCAATGCCGGTGGTGATGTAGATCAGCGTCCAGATAGGACCGAAGGCCCAGTCCGGCGGTTGCCAAGAAGGTTTGATGAGACTGGCGTACCACGGCCCGATTTCCGTGACCGCGCCGCCGATACCGCCGACGGCGATGGCCAGTAGAAACGCAATCAGTATGGGTTTTTTGCTGCCAGTCGCGAGTTGAATCACACCTTCGCCAATCCGAGTAAGTGAGCCATGTCCTTGAAAAAGATTTTCACATGAGCCAGCGGTTTTGCTCGCACGAGTTCTTTGTTCATGTACGAATCAAAGGTGAGTTTTTGCACATCCTTGTCTTTGCACATGCTGACGAAACGTTCGCGCCGTTTATCGCTGGAGTACCAGAAATATTGCATGATCCCCAGTACCCAGAAAACTTTACCGTGGTCTTTCATGAAACGCTTGCGAGCCTTGGCCAGGCAGCGTGCATCACCCGTGACCAGCAATTCTTCTGCGGCGTCGGCAGCGAGCCGTCCGCCCAGCATTGCGTAGTAGATACCTTCACCCGAAGCTGGCGCCACAACGCCTGCTGCATCGCCAGCGAGTACGACATCGCGGCCATTGTCCCAACGAGGGAGAGGTTTCATGGGCAGTGGCGCACCTTCGCGGCGAACCGTCTTGGCGTGCTCCAGACCGGCGGCTGCGCGCAAGGAGGTGGTTGCATTGCGAAGCGAAAAGCCTTTGTCGGCGCTGCCAGTGCCGATCGACAGTGTGCCGCCGTGCGGGAAAACCCAGCCATAAAAGTCGGGTGACAAATGGCCCTGATAGAACACATCGCAACGTGTACCGTCGTAGTCGGCTGGCTTGACCTCGGGTGCTTCAACGATCTCGTGATACGCGAATACGTATTTGGTTTTTTCCGCACCGGGCACAGTTTGCTGCGCTACCGCTGAGCGTGCGCCATCGGCACCGATGATGCTTCGTGCACGTACGGTATGCCGCTTGTCATCGCTGCCGTCATGGTAGGTCACGGTGCTCATGCCATCTTCATCCAGACCGACGCGCTCGAATCGTGCATTGCGCCGAATCGCGCCGGAAGCAGCAGCGCGTTCACGCAGCCATTCATCGAAATGCTCACGATCGACCATGCCAACAAAACCGCCTTCAATCGGAATATCCACTTTCGTGTTGGAGGGGGCAATCATGCGTGCCGAGCGTGCCTTGGCCACCAGCATATGATCCGGAATGTCAAAATCACGAATAGCTCGCGGTGGTATCGCGCCGCCACAGGGTTTGATGCGGCCAGCACGGTCCAGTAGCAGCACGCGTCGTCCGCGTCGCGCAAGATCATGAGCTGCAGTCGCTCCGGCCGGGCCACCGCCAACGATGACGACATCGAATTGTTCGTGATTTGACATACGCTTCCCCTTCGCGGAGTCTTTACTGCTTCATGAAAATGAAGGTTGCGCCACGCGAGCTGACCGCTGCCCGCGCTGCTGCTCCGTCATCGGAATGCGTGACGCCAATAGCGCCGACGCAACAAACAAAAGTGCTTCACCTGCGAACACGGTGCCGTAGGCAACGCCTGAAGAAGGCAGTATCCAGTGCGCCAGATCGCTGGCGGCTGTCCCCAGCAATCCGCCGAAGCCAAAGGCAATCGCCTGCGCTGCGCCCCACAGACCCATGCGCACGCCTTCGCGCGCAGAACGGCCTTCGGTGGCCAAGCGCATCATTTGGCCAATCGCTGCAATCGAAAATGCGCCATTGGCGACACCCATCAGAAACACATTCGATTTCAGCGGCCACGGTGGTCCCACGTGACCGGCTACGGCAAGGCCTGCGAGCGCTACTGCCGATGCGATGCAACCGCCCACGCACCAGAGCCGTAACGAGCCCGCACGGCCGTGAGCGAATTTGCTACCCACCAGCGCAACCAGCAACATGCCGACCAAAACGCCGCCATGCTGCACGCCTGAAAGGCTGGTGGATTCGCCTGGCGTGAATCCGAACACCGTGCCTGCGAATGGCTCAAGGATCAGATCCTGTGCGCTGTAGGCGAGCATGGAAATGAAAATGAAAATTGTGAATTGACGCGCGGCGGTTTCGTGCCACACATCAGCGAGTGCTGTGCGGAAAGGCACGATTCGTGATGCTTCGGGTTCGATGATTTCATTGCCCGGATCATGTTCAAGCCTGAACAAGGCGATTAGCGTGATGATCATCGCGCCTGTGCATACGGTCAGCGTGACGCCCAGCAAGCGTGTCGGCGTATAGGGATCGAGCAGCTGACCCGCGCAACCTGCCGTGACGGCAAAGCCAACGATCATCATCAACCATACGGTCGTCGCTGCCGCGGCGCGTTTTTCGCTTTGTACGCGCATGGCCAGTAGCACTAGCAGTGAGGTACCGGCAGCACCGACGCCCAGGCCGATCATCACAAACCCGGCAATCGCGAGAATGATGCCCAGTACCGGTGAGTTCGTCATCCATAGGGTCGCTGCCGTTGCGCACAGCGCACCCATCGAGAGAAGCGTCATGCCGCCTATGATCCAGGGCGTGCGTCGCGCACCCTGGTCTGAACCGTGACCCATGCGCGGACGCGATATCTGCACCATGTAATGCAGCGCCACCAACGCACCAGGCAAGATGGCTGGTAGCATGAGTTCAACGACCATGATGCGATTGAGTGTCGATGTCATCAACACCACGATGGCGCCCAGCGACGCCTGAACCATGCCCAACCTGATGATTTGTACCCACCCAAAATGTGAGGGAATCATTCTTATCCTCCGTTCATTCGCAACCCGAAGGCTGCCACCATCATGCCGGCCACCAACAACGGCACACCAAACGCTGACATCTTCAGCGCACGCTCAATCGGCGCTGCGATAAAAAATCCCATCAAACGAGACTGACCAAACATCAGGCCAACAATAGCAAGCGCGTGCCAGGGTCGTTCCCACTGCAACATCAGAATTACGACTCCCAACTGCGGCAGCAACATGATCCACGATGAGGTGATGGCAGCAAGCCGCACACCGAGTTGTACCGGTAGCGAACCGATACCCATCAGGCGATCGCCTTCGACGGACTTGAAATCATTCAAGGTCATGATGCCGTGCGCCGCAATGCTATAGAGCAACGCAAGCAACAGCGATCGGGAGTCCGGCATTGCGCCACCGGCCATAACAGCAGCACCGGTTACCCAGGCCAGACCTTCATACGAAAATCCGCAGGCAGCGTTTCCCCACCAGCCGTTTTTTTTTAATCGCAGCGGTGGTGCACTATAAGCCCACGCCAGACCCAAGCCGGCGATTGCGGCGGCAAAGCCCCAAGGCCCCAGCGCAGTGGCGACCACCAGCGACAGGCCAGTCCAGAGAACGGCAATATACAAACCCCAGCGTCCCGGCATTCGTCCTGAAGGTATCGGACGTTGCGGTTCATTGATGGCATCGACTTCACGATCGAACCAGTCATTGACGGCCTGACTGGTGGCGCACACCATGGGACCGGCAAGCAGGATGCCGATGATGATGAGTGGCCAGTTATCGGCAAGGCTATGGCCAGACGCGATCACGCCACAGGCAAACGCCCACATCGGCGGAAACCAGGTAATGGGTTTTAGTAATTCGGCAACGGCGGAAATTTTCGGGCGAGACATGCAATGGATTGTGCCCGTGACGGTTTGGAGCGTCAATTAAAATTGACACCCAGTCCATTGCGTTTAAGGGCGGGTCTTGTGCGAGACCCCGCCAGCAGCTGAAAAAGCAGCGTAATTACTTGTCTTCGCTGCCCAGATTGCCAATCCCGTACTGCCGCAGCTTCACGTACAGGCTTTGGCGTGAGAGTCCCAGGATTTCAGAGGCGGTGGCGCGGTTGTCCTGCGTAATTTGCAGTGCAGCCTCAATACACAGTTTCTCAATCAGGTCCGTGGTTTCGCCGACAATTTCACGTAGTGGCACTCGCCCCACCAGTTCGGTCAGCTGCTCGACCGAACGCGGCATCGAGTGATGGGCTTCGGTGTTGGCGCGACGACCTACATCGCGGATTGTGAACCCCAGCGCGCCGCTACTGCCTTGCTGGGTGACGGCCACAGCTGAAATTTCGACTGGGATCTGGCTCCCGTTTTCATTGCGCATGGTCGTTGCGAACAATCGCACCGATCCCCGCTGACGCAGGTTCGCCAGCAAGACATTCAGGTCAACGCCTGCGCGACCCAGCCAGCGATCCAGCGATTCACCGACCACCTGTTCTGCGCGGTTCATTTCCACCAGTTCCGTGAATGCGCGGTTGGCTGCAACCACGTCACCATCGGTATCAGTGACCACGAAGGCATCGGGTGCCTGCTCGATTACGCGCGTGATCATCTCGGCCTGCGTTGCACTACCGTTGTCCGTTCTTACTTCCGAATCGCGTCTGGCGCGTATAAGCAGCAGCTCGCCACCTTCTTCGTGCATGACCGATACCGAGAGGGTCATGGGGCTGTTACGAATTTTGGCGACAGCCTGATCGGATTTGCCACCGCCGCGTACGGTGTCCATCAGTTTGGCGACGACATCACGCGAGTCACTGTCAATGCAATCGATGATCTGCTTTCCGACCATGCGCCGCACCGTGTCGCCAAAGGTTTCAGCCGCTGCCGGATTGGCTTCGACGATTTTCTGGGTTTTGCCGTCGACCACCAGGACGCCCTCGGAAGTCAGATCAAAGAGGATGCGATAACGGGATTCGAGATGGCGCAGGCGAAGATAGTCGCGCTCCATAGTCTGCTGCGCATCCACCAGCTGCTGCTGAAGTTCCGACTGAGCCCGCAGATCACGCCCGAGCGCAATGATGCGACCTTTCGGACCGACGGGAATGGAGCAAAAAGAAATCGGAATGTCGGCACCTTCCTCGGAAGGGACGTTCACCTGTCGCCAAATTGCGCGGCTGTTACCGCTGCTGTTGAGCAGCTTGGCCACTTTGGGTCGACTTTCAACCGTGACCACCGCTTGCCAGGATTTACCAACCCAGCTGCGAAGACCCCCGGTGACCGGCAGCGCGCCGGCGTTTGACGATACATCCTGAACAACACCATCCCCATCAACAACCAGCACCAAGTCGGCCGCTGCGGACAATAGCGCTGCATTCGCTTCGGCACTCAGCCCGGCAAGCGATTGTTTCGGAGTATCGAATTGTGTCACTAGGGTTGTGCCGGCTTGTGATCTCATTGATTCAAAGGGCGGGCACGCGAGGGCGGCGTGACCGAAGAGAATACTCAACAGTCACATTATGTACGCGTTCAGACAGATTTTCAAGTAAACTTACACGTATTTGTGTCAATTCATCCTGACGTCTTGTTGTTGCTGGATCAGTTGTACTGCCATGACGAGCGCTTCTTTGGCGTCAGATGAGCAGCCATCCGCCCCTGCTGTCGACGCTAGCCCCGGTTCGCGGAGGAAGAGGGGGCCGCCGACCATCACCGAAAGGCGTGGGTTGCGGGAGGTTTTGCGGGCAGTGCGTATGGTTTTGCCGAGGTCGGGAAATTCATTGTCCGTACTGACCGATAAAGCCAGCACATCAAACCAGTTGGCCGACAGGGAATCCTGTAATTCACCGGGCTTGGGCGAGGGTATCGACAGCACTACCCAGCCTTCCCGGCGGAAGAATTCAGACAGCATCGACAAGCCAAAGGTGTGTTGCTGGCCTGGCATGGTGGCCATCAGAATACGACGCTCCGACGCAGGCGCGGGTTTGGTGTTTTTCGCAGTGCTGTGAAAAGCAGGGCTGAGTTCGTAGAGCAGGGTTTGCAGGCGCCACAGGCAAAGAGTGACCTCGGAGAAAGTGCAGAGGTCAGCCTCCCAGAGCTCGCCCAGATAGCGGGCCGCCGGCGTAAATAGTTTCAGATAAATCCGGTCCATCGAGATGCCTTGACCACAAAGATCGGCGACGATGTCCGTAGCATCCGTCATGCGGTTTTCCATCAGCGCCCGGGCAAAAGCAGCGACGTCCCGAGCAAGAATCTCGGGCGCGTTCGGCGCCTGCAGGCGCTGGCCCTGGTGGGCCATCATCAGTCGCGGGATGATTTCCGTCTCTACCAGAGGTAAAAGTCGGTCTTCGCTCGCCGCCTCTTTCAGTGCCCCCGCACTGTGACCCGGGGCATCTTTCCTGCCACGGCCATCTGAGGCTTGGTCCATTCTTGTCTCCTGCTATTGCACACGCGGGTCTCACAGGGAACGACGGGTTGTCAACCGGGCGCTAGCGTGGATCCATCAGTAGTCCGCCCTATTTTGGGCGGTTGATGACATTCGGGGTCGATCAACGAAAAGTTTCCCTGTTGTACCCCGTGAAACCCTGCTTGTCAAAGAAATAGGTGAAAAATGCCCGAACTGGCAATTTATGTCAACTTAGATTGACGTAATCAGTAGTTGACATACTGACGGGTCACACCTACATTGCATCAAACCCCCCCTTTGGGCCCCGAGCCAGACCATGCCAAACACGCCCCAAGCCGACCGCCAGATCAGGCCGCTCTATACCAGTGAAGAGCGCGCTCGCCGTGACGCGACCGCATGGACGCTCGTGCAAGGGGTGCTGGCGCCCGTGCAGTTTTTTGTCTTTCTAATAAGTGTGGTGCTGGTATTGCGTTATCTGCAAACGGGTCAAGGTGAGACAGCAGCGACCGTGTCCATCGTTCTCAAGACCTTTCTGCTTTACACCATCATGATCACAGGCTGCATCTGGGAAAAAGTCGTGTTTGGCCGCTATCTGTTTGCGGCCAGCTTCTTCTGGGAAGACGTCTTCAGCATGTTGGTGTTGGCCTTGCATACCGCCTATCTCGTTGCACTCTATACGGGCAGTCTGTCGGTGCGCGAGCAAATGTTGCTCGCACTGGCCGCCTATGCTGCCTACGCAATCAATGCGACCCAATTCCTGCTCAAGCTGCGTGCCGCGCGCCTTCAGTCCACTCAACAAACCAATCAGCAGGTGGCCGCATGAATGCCGCAATTCCGATCAAGCTCGATGATGGCTGTATTGATTCACCCGTGTTGCGCGAGCGTGGTCAGCGCGAAGTTTTTTGCGGGTTGACCGGCATCATCTGGATGCATCGCAAAATACAGGATGCCTTTTTCCTCGTGGTCGGTTCGCGCACTTGCGCTCACCTGATTCAATCTGCTGCTGGCGTGATGATTTTTGCCGAGCCGCGATTTGCCACCGCCATCATCGATGAGCGTGATCTTGCTGGTATCGCTGATGCCAATGAAGAACTCGATCGCGTGGTTCGACGCCTGCTGGATCGGCGCCCGGACATCAAGATGCTTTTCCTCGTCGGATCCTGTCCATCAGAGGTTATCAAGCTCGACCTCTCACGCGCAGCTGCGCGTTTGTCCAAAGAATTCCTGCCGAATGTACGCATCCTGAATTACTCCGGCAGCGGTATCGAAACCACCTTCACCCAAGGCGAAGATGCCTGTCTGGCGTCCATGGTGCCGCTCTTGCCGCCTATGGAAGCCACAGCACCGACATCACTGATGATCGTCGGTTGCCTGCCGGATGTCGTTGAAGATCAGTTTGCTCGTCACTTCAAAGCGATGGGTATCGAAAATGTACAGTTTTTCCCGCCGCGGAATTCACGTGCGCTGCCATCCATCGGCCCCAACACACGCTATCTGCTGGCTCAACCATTTTTGACTGATACTGCGCGGGCCCTCGAGTCGCGTGGCGCTACGCATCTGCCGGCACCATTTCCGTTCGGTGTCGAAGGCACCACCGAATGGCTGCGTGCCGCCGCCGAGGTGTTGGGTGTCAGCGGCGACGTGTTCGACAAAGTTACTCTGCCGTTGCGTGAGCGTGCACAACGCGCACTGGAACGTCATCGCACACAACTGCAAGGCAAGCGCATATTTTTCTTCCCGGATTCGCAGCTCGAAATTCCGCTCGCACGTTTTCTTTCGCGTGAGCTTGGCATGCAGCTCACCGAAGTTGGCACGCCTTATCTGCACCGCGATCACATGAAGCGCGAACTCATGTTGTTGCCGAAAACGACGCAGTTATCCGAGGGTCAGGATGTGGAAAAACAGCTGGATCGCTGTCGTGCCGCTGCGCCTGACATCGTGGTCTGTGGTCTTGGCCTCGCCAATCCGCTCGAAGCAGAAGGCTTCACCACCAAATGGGCAATCGAGCTAGTGTTCTCGCCCATCCACGGCTACGAGCAAAGCGCAGATTTGGCTGAGTTGTTTGCGCGGCCGCTGATTCGTCGTCAAAAAATCGCGGCAGAGGAGCTGGCATGCAACTGACCCTTTGGACTTACGAAGGCCCACCCCATGTGGGTGCCATGCGCATTGCGACTGCAATGGAAAAAGTGCACTACGTATTGCATGCACCGCAGGGCGACACGTATGCCGATCTGCTGTTCACCATGATCGAGCGGCTGCCCAAGCGTCCGCCCGTCACCTACACCACCTTTCAGGCACGCGATCTTGGTTCTGATACTGCGGAACTTTTCAAGAACGCCGCACGTGAAGCTTACGAGCGCTTTGCGCCGCAAGCGATGATGGTGGGTGCATCCTGCACCGCCGAGCTGATTCAGGATGATCCCGGTGGGCTCGCACGCGCCTTGAATTTGCCGATACCGGTGGTGCCGCTGGAGCTGCCTTCGTATCAGAAGAAAGAAAACTGGGGTGCGGCTGAAACGTTTTACCAAATGGTGCGCCATCTCGCCAAGCCGCGCATGCAAGACAGCGAACCTGGCAAGCAGCCGAGCTGCAACATCCTCGGACCCACGGCACTCGGTTTTCGTCATCGTGATGATCTGCGTGAAATCACCGCGCTGCTCACGCGCATGGGTATTGCGATCAATGTCGTTGCGCCACTGGGCGCATCGCCGGCGGATTTGGCGCGACTGGCTGATGCCGATTTCAATGTCGTGCTGTATCCAGAGACGGCCATGCAAGCAGCGACCTGGATGCAAAAAAATCTGGGTTTGCCATCGACCAAAGTCATTCCCATCGGTGCGCAGGCTACAAGAGAATTCATCGTCGAGGTCGCCCAACTGGCTGGTATCAATGTTGATTCAGCGTTGGAAGATGCTGCCTCGCGTGCGCCCTGGTATGCGCGCTCCGTCGATTCCACTTATCTCACTGGCAAGCGCGTGTTTGTGTTTGGTGACGCCACCCATGCCATCGCAGCCGCACGTGTTGCATCGGAAGAGCTGGGTTTTGAAGTGGTCGGTCTGGGCACCTACAGCCGCGAATTCGCACGCGAGATCCGCGAAGCCGCAAAACAATATGGCATCGAGCCGCTGATTACCGACGATTACCTCGAAGTCGAAGCGCGCGTCGCCGAACTCTCTCCGGAACTGGTGCTGGGTACGCAAATGGAGCGTCATATCGCCAAGCGACTCGGTCTGCCTTGCGCTGTGATTTCTGCTCCCGTGCATGTGCAGGATTTTCCCGCACGCTATTCACCGCAGATGGGTTTTGAAGGCGCCAATGTGCTCTTCGACACCTGGGTCCATCCTTTGATGATGGGCCTGGAAGAGCACTTGCTCGGCATGTTCAAGGACGACTTCGAATTCCACGATGGCGCTTCGCCTTCGCACCTCGGCAAAGGTGGCGCACCACGCGCGATGCCGGCACAGGCCGATGCCGTTGTTTCACCTGAAGTTGCGCGCGACACTGATCCGGCCAATTCCGGTGAAATGCATCCGGCCTGGGCGCCGGACGCAGAAAAAGAATTATCGAAGATACCGTTTTTCGTACGTGGCAAGGCAAGACGCAACACCGAGCGCTATGCGAAAGACCATGGCGTACCGACGATCACATTGGACACCCTATATGACGCGAAAGCCCACTATGGCCGTTGACGTCATGAAGGCACCGCCGATGCGGGTCGTCATCGTCACAATGGACAACCATCTGGCCAGCGCCGCTGCGCGCGCGCAGCGTCTGCTGAGCAAGCAGTTGCCCGGTGTCGTATTGTCCGTGCATGCAGCTTCGGAGTGGGCCGCCGATGCGTCGACACTCACGCGCTGCATCGCCGATATTGAGCAGGGCGACATCATCATCGCGTCCATGCTGTTCATGGAAGACCACTTCTTGCCAGTGATGCCAGCACTCACCGGGAGGCGTGCCACCTGCGACGCCATGGTGTGCATCATGTCCGCCGGTGAAGTGATGAAACTCACGCGCATTGGCCGCTTCACCATGGATGGCACCACGCGCGGGCCTATGGCCTTCCTGAAAAAATTGCGTGGCAAGACGGATGAGAAAAAACCGGCGGCCACCGCTGGTGCGCAGCAAATGAAAATGCTGCGCCGTCTACCCAAGCTGCTGCGTTTCATTCCGGGCACAGCGCAAGATGTGCGCGCGTATTTTCTGACGCTGCAATACTGGCTGGCCGGCTCCGATGAAAACATTGCCAGCATGGTGCAGCTGCTGGTCAACAATTACGCTGATGGCGCGCGCAAGCATTTGCGTGGCAAAGCGCCGGCTGCGATGCCAATCGAATATCCGGAAGTCGGTGTCTATCACCCGCGCATGAAGGGTGCGGCTGTACATAAATGCATGACGGATCGTCTGGATCGCGTGCCCACGATCGCTGGCAGTCGCGGCACCGTCGGCTTGCTGCTGATGCGCTCTTATCTGCTGGCAGGTAATGCACGGCACTACGACGGCGTCATCGCGGCGCTCGAAGCGCGTGGTTTGTCGGTACGTCCGGCGTATTCCAGCGGCCTGGATGCGCGACCTGCGGTCGAGCAGTTTTTCATGAAAGAGGGTCAGCCGAATGTGGATGCTGTCGTATCACTGACGGGCTTCTCGCTCATCGGTGGACCGGCTTATAACGACTCCAAAGCCGCTGAAGATTTGCTTGCGAGCCTGGATGTGCCCTATGTCGCTGTTGCGCCTGTGGAGTTTCAGACGCTGGAGTTGTGGGGCGAGTCGGATCGTGGCCTGTTGCCAGTCGAAGCTACCATGATGGTGGCCTTGCCCGAGCTTGATGGCGCGAGTGGTTCGCTGGTCTATGGCGGCCGCAGCGAAGCCGGTGGTAAATCCTGCACTGGTTGCAGCAGGGGCTGCACTTTCCCGCAAGCCGAGAATGCCCAAGACATGCAGGTCTGCAGCGAACGCGCCGACATGCTTGCTGCGCGCGTGGAAAAGCTGATCCTCTTGCGCAAGGCGCAACGCGCAGAGCGCAAGGTGGCCGTGGTCCTGTTCAATTTCCCGCCGAATGCAGGCAGCACCGGAACGGCTGCTTTTCTAGCTGTCTTCGAATCACTCTACAACACCATGGCTGCGATGCAGCGCGCCGGTTACACCATTGATCTGCCCGATAGCGTCGGCACCTTGCGTAACAGCATCCTCAAAGGTAATGCCGAGCATCATGGCGCCTACGCAAATGTACACGCCAAGATCAGCGCTGACGATCATGTCCGCCGTGAAAAGCATCTACGCGAGATTGAAGCGCAATGGGGTCCGGCACCCGGGCGTCATCAAAGCGATGGCAGCAATATCTTTTTTCTAGGTGCGCAGTTTGGCAATGTCCTCGTAGGCATACAGCCGGCGATGGGTGTCGAAGGCGACCCGATGCGCCTGCTGTTCGAAAAAGGGTTTGCGCCCACGCACGCGTTTTCTGCGTTCTATCGTTACCTGCGCGAAGATTTTGCTGCGCATGCTGTGCTGCATTTCGGCACCCACGGCGCACTTGAATTCATGCCCGGCAAACAAACCGGCATGTCCGGTGATTGCTGGCCTGACAGGCTGATTAGCGATATGCCGAACGTGTATCTGTATGCAGCCAATAATCCTTCCGAAGGCACGATTGCCAAGCGCCGCGCCAACGCGACATTGGTCTCGTACTTAACGCCGCCGGTGGCCGAAGCCGGTTTGTACAAAGGCCTCAATGATCTGAAAGCTTCACTCACGCGCTGGCGTAGTCTAGGTCCGGAAGAAGTTCAAGAGTTGACCGATCTGGCGGCACTGGTGCAGACACAAGCAGTCGAGCTCGAACTGGCAACTGCCGAGCCGGTGTGGGATGCGCAGAGTGGTGAGCAGATTGCCGCATTGAGCGAGGCCGTGCTCGAACTCGAATACACCTTGATACCGCATGGCTTGCACGTGGTGGGCAAAGCACCCACGCTGGAAGAGCGTACTGACATGCTGATGGCGATTGCCGAATCGGCGCATGAAGCTGAACCTACACCTGCATTGCGCACGGCGATTGAAGCCATGCTGACCGGCGCAGCACAGCCGGTGCCGCTGTCTGAAGCACATCAGCAACTGCTCGACAAGCTCGCCACCTCCAGCGATCTCATGGGCGAGGCCCATGAGATTGATGGTTTGCTCGGCGCGCTCGATGGCCGCTACGTGCGTCCTGCCCCCGGCGGTGATTTGCTGCGCACACCGGAAATTCTGCCTGCAGGTCGTAACCTGCATGGCTTCGATCCCTTCCGCTTGCCCAGTGCCTACGCGGTCAAGGATGGTGCGCGTCAGGCAGAGCGTTTGCTCACGCGACATATGGAAGATGGCAGCAGCTTCCCCGAATCCATTGCGATGGTGTTGTGGGGTACGGACAATCTGAAAAGCGAGGGTGGTCCGATTGCACAGGCACTGGCATTGATGGGGGCCAAGCCACGCTTCGACAATTATGGCCGTCTGGCGGGCGCGCAGTTGATTCCGCTCGAAGACCTGGGTCGGCCGCGTGTGGATGTGATGATCACGCTTTCTGGCATCTTCCGCGACCTTCTGCCATTGCAAATCAAACTGTTGGCGGAAGCCGCGTTACTGGCAGCGAGCGCCAATGAGCCCGAGGAGCAGAACTTCATCCGCAAACATGCACGTGCCTATCAGCTCGAACATGCCTGCGACATCGAAACCGCATCACTGCGTGTGTTCGGCAATGCCGAGGGTGCGTATGGTGCCAACGTCAATCATTTGATCGATTGCAGTCGCTGGGATGATGAAGACGAACTCGCCGAAACCTATACCTGCCGCAAAGGCTTTGCGTATGGCGTCACTGGGCGTCCTGTGGCGCAGCCGGCCTTACTCAAGAGCGTACTGGCCGGTATCGAACTCGCGTATCAGAATCTGGATTCGGTGGAAGTTGGCGTCACCACGATCGACACCTATTTCGACACACTCGGCGGTATCAGTCGCGCCGTCAAACGCGCCAAAGGGCCGGATGCTGCGATGGCGCCGGTGTACATCGGTGACCAGACACGGGGTGGTGGCACGGTGCGCACACTCTCGGAGCAGGTGGCACTTGAAACACGCACGCGCATGCTCAATCCGAAATGGTACGAAGGCATGCTGGCCCATGGCTACGAAGGCGTACATCAGATCGAACTGCATCTGACCAACACCATGGGCTGGTCGGCCACCACAGGGCAAGTACAGCCTTGGGTCTATCAGCAACTCACACAGACTTTCCTGCTTGACCCCGAGATGCGCGACCGACTCGCGCGTCTCAATCCTTCGGCATCGGCCCGCGTTGCGAGCCGTCTGATGGAGGCGTATGAACGCCAGTACTGGACACCGGACCAGGACACGCTTGATGCCATGCGTCGAGCAGGTGAAGAACTCGAAGACCGGCTTGAAGGCATCACCGAAGGAGTAAATCAATGAATGTAGCGACAGTTCCCGTTTCGGAAATCAAGCGCGGACGCGCCGATGGCGAGGGCAGCGTGCAGGTGCAACTGGACCCGAGCGTCAAGATTGGGAATGCCAAAGTCTTTGCCATTTATGGCAAGGGTGGTATTGGCAAGAGCACGACCTCATCGAACCTTTCAGTAGCGTTTTCAAAACTGGGAAAGCGCGTACTGCAAATCGGATGCGACCCCAAGCATGACTCGACCTTCACGCTGACCAAGAAGCTTGTGCCGACCGTCATCGATATTTTGGAGACGGTGGATTTTCACAGTGAAGAATTGCGCGTCGAAGATTTTGTGTTTGAAGGTTACAACGGCGTGATGTGTGTCGAAGCGGGCGGCCCACCGGCAGGTACCGGTTGTGGTGGTTATGTGGTTGGACAGACCGTGAAACTGCTCAAGGAACATCATCTGCTGGATGAAACCGATGTAGTGATTTTCGATGTGCTCGGCGACGTGGTGTGTGGTGGCTTCGCCGCACCTCTGCAGCATGCGGATCGCGCACTGATCGTCACAGCAAATGATTTCGATTCCATTTTTGCGATGAATCGTATTGTTCAGGCGATTGCAGCGAAATCGAAAAATTACAACGTGCGCCTCGGCGGTGTGATTGCCAACCGTTCTGATGCCACGGATCAGATTGATAAATTCAACGATCGCGTCGGACTCAAGACGATGGCGCGCATTCCGTCCCTTGATGTAATTCGTCAGAGCCGTCTGAAGAAGGCAACGTTGTTCGAGATGGATGATTCACCAGAACTTCTGGCAGTGCAGCAGGAATATATGCGGCTGGCAGCGTCACTGTGGGCAGGCACTGATCCGCTCCTGTGCGAAGCAATGAAAGATCGGGATATTTTTGATTTGCTGGGCTTCGATTAAGCGAAGCTCATATTTGATTTGCCAAAGTTCGATTAGGGGCAGCAGGTCGTAAAGGGGAAGACAATGGGAACGACCAGTTACGAAGAAAAGCGCGTACAGCTCGAGGAGTATTTCGATCGTACAGCTGCGGAGCAATGGGCAAGACTGACCTCGGATGAGCCGGTGTCTGGCATCAGAAAAACGGTACGCGCCGGGCGTGAACGCATGCGTCAGACGCTGCTTGATTGGTTGCCACATGACTTGCACGGACGTCGCATTCTCGATGCGGGTTGTGGCACTGGCACGCATGTGGTTGCGATTGATTTGTCGCCGACCCTGGTGGAGCTGGCACGCAAACGTGTGCCCGACGACCTGGGTGAAGGCAAGGTGGAGTTTGTGTCCGGTGACATGTTGTCGACGTCTTATGGGGACTTCGATCATGTGGTGGCCATGGATTCGATGATTCACTATGAAAAGCATGACATGGTGCAAGTGCTGGCAGGGCTGGCGCAGCGTACCGGTCGCTCACTATTGTTTACTTTTGCGCCAAGTAATCCCATTCTCGCGACCATGATTCGTGTCGGGAGAATTTTCCCGCGTAGTGATCGTGCGCCTTTCATCGAGCCCATTGCTGAAGCATCGTTGCGTGGGGCAATCGGTGAATGCGAAGCGCTTGATAAATGGCAGATCGGTAACACTGAAAAAATCTCAAGCGGGTTTTACACCTCGCAAGCAATGGAAATTCAGAAGCGATGAATAACACGGTGATCGAAGCGACACTAGTCCTATTCTGGCTCACCTATCTGGGCATGCATGTATGGCTGCTGCGCGCTGATCCCGTGGAAGAAATACCAATGATTCATGAGGCAAAGGGGTAAGTACTATGCAGGCTGCCATCAGCGAAATAAATTCAGTCGAAGACGCGGCAAAGAAAGCGGTGACCAACACCATTTTCTCGCCCCGTTTTTACACAACCGATTACGAAGCGATGAACCGCCTCAGTATCGAGCCTGTCAGGGCTGACTGGGATGCGATGATGGCTGAATATGAGGGTGACAATAATCACGATCATTTTCAGCGCGATGCTACGTTCGCTGAAGAGGCGCGGGAATTGGCGCACAAAATGTCGCCGGAGTTGCGTCAGGAGTTTCTCGATTTTCTGGTCAGCTCGCTGACTTCCGAATTTTCAGGTTGCGTGCTGTACAACGAGATCAAGCGCAATGTCAGTAATCCGGACATCAAGAAGCTCATGGAATACATGGCGCGCGACGAGTCACGTCATGCTGGCTTCATCAATTCTTCGCTCAAGGATTATGGTCTGGGTATCGATCTTGGTAATTTGAAGCGCAGTAAGAGCTACACCTATTTCAAGCCCAAGTATATTTTCTACGCGACCTATCTGTCAGAAAAAATCGGATATGCGCGCTACATCAAGATTTTCCGTCAACTGGAAAAGCATCCCGATAAACGCTTTCACCCCATTTTTCGCTGGTTCCAGCGCTGGTGCAATGATGAGTTTCGTCATGGCGAATCGTTTGCATTGATCATGCGCGCCAATCCCGATCTACTCAAGGGTGGCAATGTGTTGTGGATACGGTTCTTCTTGCTCGCAGTGTACGCGACTATGTACGTGCGCGATCACACCCGGCCAGAGCTCAAGCAGGCCATGGGTCTGGAGCCGACCGAGTACGACTACGAAGTTTTTCGCATCACCAATGAAATCACCAAGCAAGTATTTCCTGTCATGCTGGATATCGACCATCCGGGTTTCCGTTTGAATTTAGATCGAATCTATCGATGTGCCATGCGCGCCGATGCTGGTAAAGCGGCTGGCGGCATTGTTGGCAATCTGCAGAAGGCGTTCTGGAGCGTCGCGGGTGCCGCCGTATTCGTCCGGATGTACTTCATTCCAGTGAAATCCAACACCTTGCCGCAGTCGGCAAGGTTGGTACCTAGCTGGTGATGCCCGAGTGAGTCTCTGATGTCACAGTATCTGTTCCCGGCGCTGTTTACGCTCTTCGTCTGGTGGTTTTCGACCGGCGTGATCATGTATCTGGGCAGGCTGCCGCGCTGGACTTTCAAATGGACCTTGCTCAAGTTCACGCTCTTGCTCGGCTTCGCCCTAGTGGGCTTGTCGATATCAGCATCACACACTACTGTCGCATCGGCTTACTGCGCATTTACTTGCGCCGTTCTGGTATGGAGTTGGCAGGAGATCGCATTTTTGCTGGGCTACGTTACCGGCGCCCGGCGCAGCGAATGTCCGCCCGGCAGTCGCGGTTGGCAGCGTGTGCGTCACGCGACCGAAGCGATACTGCATCACGAGATGGCACTGATACTCCTTGCCTTCATGGTGTTTGCCGTCAGCTGGGACAAACCTAATCAGACTGGCTGGTGGGCTTATCTGGTGCTGTGGTCCATGCGCTTGTCAGCCAAGCTCAATCTTTTTCTGGGCGTGCGCAATCTCTCGGAAAATTTTCTGCCCGCGCATCTGGCTTACTTGCAAAGCTATTTCACGCGGCGTCCGTGGAACTGGCTGATGCCGATCTCGGTCACGGCCGCAATGGCAGTACTCGTACCTTTGTGGATGGCCGTCTCGGTTCAGCCGCAAGATGCATTCGCTGCGACGAGTCTGTGTCTGGTGGCCGGGCTATTGACGCTCGCTGTCATTGAGCATCTGTTCATGATCCTGCCGTTGCCGACGTCATGGATGTGGAAGTGGGGCATGCGCGAGGAGGTCTGAGTTTCACAAAGCTCCCTCGCGCAAATTCGGTCGCTGCCCTTAACGCAACTCTTCTTCCATATACGCTTTGACTACGTCATCAAAAGTGGCGTCATGGACAAAGCCCATTTTCTCCGCACGCGCGGTCACGAAATCGCCCGGCCAGGTGCGCACGAGTTTCAGGATAACGGGATCTTCTTTCCATTCCACCAGCTTCATTGTGTCCGCACCAGCGACACGGCCCATCGCAGCCACCATCTCGCCGACGGTCGTTGTCAGCCCCGGCAAATTCACTGCACCGGCGCTACCAAACGCAGCACTGTCGAGTTCATGTGCGTGAATGAGATTGTGAACGGTGCTGCGCGGTGACAATGCCCAGACCTTGGTCGCAGGTGGCACCGGACATACCGACACTACGCCATTCAAAGGTTCGCGGATAATGCCGCTCGCAAAACTCGATGCCGCCTTGTTCGCTTTACCGGGCCGGACTGTGACTGTGGGCAGACGTAGCGATCGGCCATCAACAAAGCCCTTGCGACTGTAATCGGTCACCATCAATTCACACATGGCTTTTTGGGCGCCATACGAACCCTGCGGTGTCGCTGGTGTCGTGTCGAGTACCTTGGGTGGAAGATCGCCGCCAAACACAGCGACCGAACTGGTGAACACCAGCCGAGGCCGGTTGCCGTTCTTGCGTGCCTGCTCCAGAAGGATGCGGGTGGCATCGAGATTGATGCGCATGCCGAGATCAAAATCGCTCTCGGCTTCGCCGCTCACGACGGCAGCCAAATGAAAAACCGACTGTACCGACGGCGTCAGCGCTTTGGCGATCACGGCCGGATCGGCAGCGTCGCCCGTCATGACCGCGATGCGCGGATCATCGAGGCCCTGTGCAGCCACCTGATCCAGCAGCGTGATGCGGGAGATTTTTTCCGGTTGCCCCGAGGGTCCGGCCAGCGTACCGCGTGCCAGCAGTTGCCGCGCCAGTTTCGCACCCAAAAAGCCAGCGCCACCCGTGATCAGGACTTCCATGCTTGTCTCCCTTGTTGTGATTGGTATCTCCAAAAGGATAAGGGCAGGGCTTGTATCATGGCAACTTAATTTGCTGCCTTGCGAGCTTGTCCCATGCCCAAATTTGCTGCCAATCTGAGTTTCCTGTTCAATGAAGTACCTTTCATGGCGCGCTTTGCTGCCGCTGCTGCAGCAGGATTCCGTGGGGTTGAGTATTTGTTTCCCTACGAAGAAGACAAGGAGGTGATTGCACAGGCACTGCGTGGCAACGGTCTCGAAAATGTCTTGTTCAATTTGCCGCCGGGTGATTGGGCCGCCGGCGAGCGTGGCCTTGGTGCCCTGCCGGGGCGGGAGCAGGATTTTCGCGACGGTGTGGCAAGAGCCATGGACTACGCACTAGCCGCTGACACCAAGCGCCTGCATGCGCTGGCAGGTATTGTCCCTGCCGGAGCAGACCAGGATCGTTGTCGTCAGACTTTTATAGGCAATTTGCGTTATGCATGCGAACAGCTCGCGCCGCACGGCATCACGCTATTGGTCGAGCCGATCAATACGCGCGATATGCCGGGTTATTTTCTGAACTATCAAAAAGATGCGCATGCCTTGCTGGCCGAGGTCGGCGCGCCTAACCTGAAAGTACAGATGGATTTTTATCATGCTCAAATCATGGAGGGCGACATCATCAGCACGTTTCGGCAGCAGTTGTCCAATATCGGCCATGTGCAAATCGCCAGTGTGCCTGATCGGCATGAGCCAGATTTGGGGGAACTTAATTACCCCTGGCTGTTTGCCATGATGGATGAGGCAGGCTATGACGGATGGATAGGTTGCGAGTACCGGCCGCGGCAGGGGACTGTCGCCGGACTGGGCTGGATGCAGGCTTATCAAGTGCGTAGTGAACTTAGCAAGGCCCGATAAAGCAATTCGGCGATTTTTATTTGGTTGTTTTGCACAGCGGTGGTCGCCAGTTCGTATGAGAGACCGCCGGCGCGACCGACCCCATTTTTCAGCAACAACTCGACCATCGCGATGTCGCCTTGGTCGACGGCCAGACTCAGGGCAGTCTCATCCCGATAAACGTAATTTATATTGGCACCATGCTCAATGAGCATTGCCGCTGCAACAATCGAACGCTGGAGTATCGCCAGAAACAAGGCCGAATTTCCATAAATATCTGTCTCGTTCGGACTCGCACCTTTTGTCAAAAGCCTTGCCAATAATTCCTTGTTTCCGACGGAGAGTGCTGTGAGTGTCGGACCGACGCCGACGAAGTCCGTACGCCTTAAATTTGCGCCACTTTCCAGCAGGAGATCAATGATTGGCGCGTAATCTTCGAGGATGGCGACATTGAGCGATAGAACACCCGCGAATGATGGCTGGTTAATCAGGTCGGGATAATCGTTCAGCAATTGCGCCACGCTTGGCAGATCCCGGCGCCCTATGCGGGTCTGCAAAAATTCGGCGATAGCCACGGGCGACGATGTGCTCAGGCCGTGTTCCTCGAGCTTGGTCTCGATAGCCGAAAGATAAAAATTGGTTTTGTCGTTTAGCCCACCTTCAAGTCGGTGTTGCAGTCGCTCTCCCGACAGATCGGCAGCTACTTTTGGCGAATGCAGGATCAGAGGCGCTTGCAAATCACCGCCCAGCAGTCGCAGACAATCCCCGCTGTGACTACCTGCCAGATAGAACAATCGCAATGGGTCGACCCGTTCTTCGCGTCGTGCGCAGTCACTGACATAACGCGCTACGTTGTCCATGGCAGCGCTGTAATGATTGGGGCAAGTGAACTTCTTGCTGGAGTAAACGACAATGTGAGCCGACTTCCACAAAGGGTTGTCGGGCAGCAGCTCGTTACTGAGTGAGCCTGAATAGCAACTCAGGATGTGTACAACGGGCAGAGGGAGATGCGTTTTCGCATGAGCCGGGTCTAATTGCTTTACGCGTGTGAATAAGGCTTCAAGGAATTCAAGGGTGCTTACGGCCCCCGCGGGTGAGGCATTGATGAGTAAGTGGTGTTTATTGTTGTTTGTTTTCTGCGGAGGAGTGCCATGAACGCACAACATCAAATGGGATCCGTTGGTCAGCCGTGTGGCAGCTTTGTCTATAAGTACTTTGGGTTGCAATACCTCGTTACCTGTTCCTATCGCGTTTATCTTTAAGTGATGATCGACCCAGTTGTTTTTCAGCGAGTTGACAATGTCAGGCGAAATCCCCTGCCCAAAGACGCAGATGATCGGTGGGTGATTCACTAGTTGTTGCTCGGGTAACTCTCGGGAGATTTTGTCTGACGCGTGTCGCAGGGCTTGCATGATTGTCCTCAGATATTTTTTGTATGAAGCAGCTTGCTGAAATTCAGTGTCTGAAAGTGAGGCTACGGTTCCGCACCCAATAAAAAAGCCGCTCTCGGCGGCTTTTA
>JBIIEY010000081.1:0-7626 GCA_044237595.1 Burkholderiaceae bacterium
ATAAAGAAAACGAATTTTTATGCATTTGTATAGTCGGTTTTCAAATAAGCAGGATGGCTGTTATCCACTTGTTGGCTTTAGTAACGAAAAATTCGGCGACTTTCATAGCCGTGCAGGTAAAAAACCGGCCCGAAGGCCGGTGGAAGAGGAGATTAAACGAGCAGAAAAAGAGAAGGCGGATCAGAAAGCCAACTGGTAACGGGCCACGGCGAAGTTTTCCGTATCGCCAAGCAGTACAGTTCCCGTTTTTACATCGGAGAATTTCGTTCTTTCGACATTGAGCGAGAAACGGGAGGCTTCATTTAGATACCAATTCAGACCGACGCCCCAGGTTTTGGCGCCTAGTGCGTAGCCGTTGGTGGTGTTTGCAAAGGTAACGGCGTCACGGTCGATATTGTTTTCCTGATAGCGAGCGACGAGTTCAAAAGCTCCCCAGCCACCCTCGGCGCCTGGTTTGAACGGACTGTAGGGTTTGACGCCTTTGAATGATGCATCTTCACCGGTCAGCAGATAAGAGCCCGCAATCTGCCACGCACTATTAGTGACGTTCGCAGTGGTGGTGCCAGCGGTATTGCTGATGTCCTGTTTCACCGCCGCGTATTCTGCAATGATGCCCAGAGGGCCATTGTAGTAATAGGCTTGCGGTGCGATGCGTTCGCGCCGGCCGTTGGATCGGGCGCCGCTGTACGCAAAAAAGTTGTAGGCCTGTCCTGCGGTTTTGTAGGAACCCAGAGAATTTGAGTTTGAATCCTGACTCCACGTACCCGCAATACCCACACCTAAACCTGCCAGCGCGCTGTCAGTACCGGCAAACGGGGTGGAAAACACGCGGGCAGCAAAGTCTTTGTGATTGTTTTCGTCTTGTGTGGTGAAGTTTTCGCCGCCATCTCTGACGCCGTTGAAATGGCCGACCGCGTAGCTCAGCTTTTTATCCAGCGCTTCACCATACAGCGACAGACCAAAATCCCGGTTCGGCAGGATATTGTTACTGACATAGCTGCGCTCGATAAACTTGATATCCGAGCCGCTTTGCAGGCGTTCCAGACCGATGAAGGGTTTGAATTTGCCGAACCTGAATGAGTAGGTAGGATCGAAACGTGTGTCAAGATAGGCATCTACGACACGAGATTTATTCTGCGAGATACCACTGATGGCAGATCCATCGCCACTTTCTGCGAATTCTGGCGTGAAGCGAAAGCCATATTTGCCAAAGACAGTACCTTCAAAGGTAGGTCGGATACGGCGTGCAAGAAAGCCATCGTAAATTGTGTCGGCCGGTGCTGAGCCGTCGAAGTTACGGTAATCAAAATGTACCAGGCCACGAAGCCTGTATTCGAACTGTCCATCAGCCGATCTGATACCGAATCCCTTGTCGCTGGCGGTGACTATCGCTGCAGCCTTTTGTTTTGCGGCGACGTCCTCGTTCACGATTTCTTGCTTGCGATCAAGGATGCGTAATCTCTGATCCAGCTCCTCGATTTGTGCCTTGAGTTTCTCGATCTCTGCTGCGTCATTTGCATAAGCAGGGAAGGTGGCAGCGATAGCGCTGGCAATGAGCAGGCGTGACAAGGGCCTGCCCAAGACTTTAGGTCCTGAGTTCATATGAAATCCTTTCTTTTTTTGGGGAAGGCCGGCCGGTAGGGTTACCGGCCGCAGAGGTGTTTACTTGGGTAGGTAGATTTGATCGAAAATGCCGCCGTCAGCGAAATGCGTTTTCTGCGCCTTGGTCCATCCACCAGCAATTTCATCCACGGTCAGCAGCTTTATTTTTGGAAACTGGGACGTATATTTCGCGGCGATTTTTTCGTTGGTGGGGCGGTAGTAATGTTTGCCGGCGATTTCCTGGCCTTCGTCGCTATACAGATGTTGCAGATAGGCTTCGGCGATTTTGCGCGTACCGCGGCGGTCAACCACTTTGTCAACGATGGTGACAGGTGGCTCGGCAAGGATGCTCAGGGATGGGATGACGATTTCGACTTTTTCTGGTCCCAGTTCTTTAATAGCCAGCAAAGCTTCGTTTTCCCAAGTCAACAGGACGTCGCCAATGCCGCGCTCTACAAAGGTCGTGGTCGATCCGCGTGCGCCCGAATCGAGCACTGGGACGTTTTTGTAAATCTTCGACAAAAATTCCTGCGCTGATTTTTCATTGCCGCCGGGCTGTTTCAGTGCATAACCCCAGGCGGCCAGATGATTCCAGCGTGCGCCGCCCGATGTTTTTGGGTTAGGTGTAATCACCGATATGCCGGGGCGGGCCAGATCATTCCAGTCTTTGATGTTCTTGGGGTTGCCTTTGCGAACCAGCAGGACAATCGTGGAAGTGTAAGGCGCACTTCTGTTTGGCAGACGCTTTTGCCAGTCTTTGGCGATGAAGCCACGATTCGCGATTTCGTCGATGTCATAGGCCAATGCCAGAGTGACGACATCAGCGGCAAGGCCGTCGATGACGGCACGTGCCTGTTTGCCTGAGCCGCCGTGTGATTGTTTGATCTTCAGGTCATCGCCACTTTTGCTCTTTCAGAGCGTGGCAAAGGATTTGTTGAAGTCTTGATACAGCTCACGTGTCGGATCGTAAGAGACGTTGAGCAAACTGACTTCAGCCGCGTGCGTTTGTGATGCCAGTCCAAGCGCGAGGATGAAGGACAGAGATTGGATGAATCGCATGCTTTTTCTCCGTAATGAAAATAGTGAGCCTGAAGCTTAATCAGCCATGAGTCATTTCCAAACGAATATTTCCGGACATGCTTATGCGGTAAACAAATAAAAGTCGGGTAAGCGCTGAACAAACCGACTTTGCAATGCGGTTTAGCCTTGGTTTTTTACGGGGAAGTTAAAACAAAAGAGATTGGCGCCGCCGAGAAGCGCTTGATCTGAACCTCAAGATACCTGGGGCCTTTGCCGCGTGAACGAAATCGAAGTTTGTCGTTAAGGGGCTCGCGGTCGGGTTGCCGTCTGATACTTAGAACCGATCTCGTTAGGCCGCTGTCTGCGTCGGTACGCCTTGCCATCGACCTAACGAGATAGGTTCTTAGAGCCTCTTGGAGCCACGTGAGCCAGGCAAGTTCGAAGGGGTATCACCGTCTGGCACCGGTTCGTGGTCTCAATCGAGACCAGATGCGAGAAGGCCTGTAACAGCAGGAGGTAAGTGTCAGGCAGAGCTGCCGGGGTGAGGGGGAATCAGTGAAGGGTGGACACAAGTGCGCCCAGAGCGCCCTGCGGCATTAAAGTTTATGCCTCGGCGCTCGCGCGAATTATTGCAATTTTAAAAACCAATTACCGCCATTTGACCAGTTCGAGCTTTCTCATGCCCGCCAGAATCGGAGGACGGCAAGACTGCGTGAAGTCATTCCGGTACTCGCTTGGCGGCATCCAGCCACGCTTGCGCCAGAGGCTTTGCACATCGGCTTTGCGACGGATAGGGAGATCATTCGCAGCCGGCGTGGTGTAGGCTAGATTTGTTCTCATTTCAATAACTCCTTCGTAGGGATGGCTGTTGCGGTGGTGCTCCAGCCTGGCCTAATTATACTGTACAAATATACAGTATATTTCTCTCCGCCTTTTGGGCAGTTGGGCGTGAACGCTATTGTGCCACTGTTCTGATCGGACCCCCGAAAAGCCATTTTGCCGACCCGGCAGGGGGCAGACGATCAACTTTTGACCCGCACATGGAATTACGTTTTGCGGCATCAACGAAAAATCGCGCAGGCATCATGCGATTACCTGAAAAAGTGAATACATCTGGTTTGTTAGGCTTAGGGAGATGCTGAATACAGCCACGTTTTATGGCGAGCCAGCGCAGCTATGCGACGCGGAGCTAAGCAAAATCAAGGACTTATCACGATTGATTGAGCTGAAAACGTTTCCGGTTTTATTTGATCAGTGCTTCCTTGGATCTCGCCGAGCTCGCAAGATTTTTCCAGCGCAGCGCTAGTGAAGCGGGCGCGGTGGTGTGTGGCAAAGCTGGTAAACTGCGGCGCATGCGAACCTTCCTTGCTCTTGTGCTGATCGCCGTGATGTCCCTGCAGGCAGCTGCAGCGGCAGTGGGTTCGTACTGTCAGCATGAGCATGATGCGGTGGCCAAGCATGTCGGTCATCATGATCATCAGCACAAGAAAGCGCAGCACGACGCTAACCTCGGCACCGATCTTGACTGCAGCATGTGCCATGTCGGCGTGATCTTCGGATTGCTCTCCGAACTCAATCTGTTCACCTTGGCCCTTCCTCACGCCGATCCGGTATCGGTCATCGCCGGTCACGTACCCGCACCCCCGTTCGATCGACCCGAACGCCCCAACTGGATTTCCACACTTTGATTGACTGAGTCGTCGAGTCGCTGAGTGTTGCCCTTGCTCTGCAGACTTCCGGTCGCACCGAGATACGCCAAGATCGCTTGGCTGTCAGGCATTGACATCTCGCATTGTCTCGCCACTGCCCAGTGACACGAGGACATCAGTTTTTGCAAGTATCCGTTTTGGGAGGATCAGATGTCACAACAAAAAAATAATTCAAGGCCGCACCTCGCGTTGGGGCGGCATCAGGTCATTACGCTGAGCATCCTTTGCGGACTGCTGTCGGCAAGTTGGACGTTCGCGCAAAATGCATCACAGGTCTCTTTGTGGGAAGACCCGTCTAGGTCAGGTGATTCGGGTCGAATGTTTCAGGAGCCTGCAGGGCCACTTGCGATGGAGGCAGCGATTCGTCTTGCACTTGAGGCCAATCCGACGATTGCAGCTGCTCGTCGCGAGATAGAGGCGACTGAGGCGCAGATATTGCAGGGATCCTTGCGGCCGAATCCCGGATTCAGCTACACCGCCGAGAACGCCGGCAGGATCTCGCGCTCAAGTTCAGCGCAGGTGGATCTGCCTATCGAGCGAGGTGACAAACGTACCGCTCGTGTCGAGGCTGCGCAGCGCGGGCGCGATGTTGCCGTATCCGACCTCAGTGGTCGCCAACTGAAAGTGCGGGCTGCCGTCATGGCCGCGTTCTTTGATGTACTGGCGGCGCAAGAGCTGACGACACTCGCCCAGGATAGCGTCGGCCTCGCACGTCGCGCGACCGATATTGCGGCCAAGCGCGTGGTTGCGGGCAAAGTGTCGCCAGTCGAAGAGACCAAGGCGCGCGTGGCCGAAGCCGGTGCCCGGGTAGCCCTGACCCAGGCGCAGAGCGAACTGCGCAACGCGCGTCGGCGTCTTGCCAGTCTGTGGGGCAATGCCTCGCCACGTTTTAGTGAGGCTCAGGGTAATGTTGATTTGCTTCCCGATATGCCGGCGCGCGAATCAGTAGAACAGCGCCTTGGCACATCGCCTCTGATTCAGCGCGCGCAACTCGAGCTAGAGCGACGCAAGTCGCTGGTCAATGTAGAGCAAAGCAAGACCATTCAGGATTTCACAGTCAGCGTGGGTGTTCAGCGCCGCGAGGAAGCGCAGCATGAACAGATGCGGTTCGGCATTTCAATACCGATACCTCTCTACAACCGCAATCAGGGTAATTTGCTCGAAGCCTTGCGTCGCGAGGATAAGGCGCGTGATGAATTGGTCGGAACTCGTATTGCGCTGGCCAGCGATGCGTATCAGGTGATGGAGCGATTAGACGCACGTCGGCAGGAGGCGGAGCTATTGCGAACCGAAGTCGTGCCGGGTGCAAAGAGTGCCTATGAAGCCGCCACGATAGGATTTGAGAACGGCAAGTTCAGTTTTCTGGAGGTGCTCGATGCACAGCGGACTTTTTTCAGTGCGAAATCTCAGTATCTCAATGCGCTGGCAGCAGTGCATCGCGCGGTGACGGATCTCGAAGGTATTCTCGGTCAGCCAGATGCAGCGGCATCGACCGCACCCAAGTCCTCGGATAGCAGGTAATGACCATGAACAAATCAAGCAAGGCTTCAGGCAAAACGCAGTTGCTGGTGGTTTTCCTGATCATTGCGGTGGGCGCTGTGCTGGCGACAATGATCCTCACCCAATCGGAAAAGAAGCCGGTCAGCAAGCAGGATGATGATGGGCCTGCCCCCGCACAAGTACAGACCAATCCGAAAGCGCCGCATGAGGCTGCGCACGTGATGATGGATGATGAGCAGATCAGCGCATCGGGTATCACGGTCGCAGCAGCCGGTGCTGCACAGATCGCGTCGGTGGTGCAGTTCCCGGGCGAGATTCAGCTCAATGACGATCGCACCGTTCATGTGGTGCCTCGTGTACCGGGTATTGCCGAGGCCGTGCTGGTCAGTACTGGTCAGACTGTTCGCAAGGGCCAGGCGCTGGCGGTGTTTTCAAGTCAGGCTATTTCCGAGCAGCGCAGTGCACTGCAGAGCGCACAGAAGCGTCAGAGTTTCGCACTCTCGGTCTATGAACGTGAGAAAAAACTGTGGGAACAAAAGATAACGGCTGAGCAGGATTTTCTGCAGGCGCAAGTCGCGCTGCGCGAGGCGGAGATTGCTGTAGAAAATGCGCAGCAGAAGTTGAGTGCCCTGGGTGTTGCGGCCGGCAGCGGTACTGGCCTGAATCGCTTTGAATTGCGGGCGCCTTATGACGGTCTGGTCGTCGAGCGCAAGCTCAGCGTGGGTGAGGCGGTCAGAGAAGATACGCACATCATGACGATTTCCGATATGTCCTCGGTCTGGGTCGAGGTCAGTATTCCCGCCAAGGATCTGCCACTCATGCGCGTTGGGGCCAAGGTACTGGTGCGCGCCACCGCATTTGACGCCAAGGCAACGGGTACGGTCGCCTTTTTGGGCGCTTTGGTAGGTGAACAAACCCGCATGGCCAGAGCCCGTATCTTGCTCGCCAATCCTCAGGGCACCTGGCGACCGGGGCTGTTTGTCAGTATCGAGGTCAATGCCGCCAATCTTCAGGTGCCGGTGGCTGTGGAGACCGAGGCGGTTCAGACGCTGGGTAATCGTCAGGTGGTGTTCGTGCGCGAAGAGAAGCGATTCGTGCCGCGCAGCGTGAAGCTTGGCATCAATGATGAAAAACACATTGAAGTGCTGGAGGGTCTGCCGCCGGGTACACGTTATGCCGCGCGGGGCAGTTACATCATCAAGTCCGAGCTGACAAAAATGACGTCAGAAGAAGGCTACTGAGCCCGACAGGAACCCTGCCATGTTCGAGAAACTGATTCAATTCGCTATCAACCAACGGGCGCTGGTGCTGCTGGCCGCTTTGGGTGTGGCACTGGCCGGTATGTTGAGTTATCAGCAGCTGCCGATTGATGCTGTGCCGGATATCACGAATGTTCAGGTACAGATTAATACAGAAGCGCCTGGTTTCTCGCCGCTTGAGGCAGAGCAGCGGATCACGTACCCAATCGAAATTGTGATGGCTGGATTGCCCAATCTGCAGCAGACACGCTCTTTGTCACGTTATGGCCTGTCGCAAGTGATCGTGATTTTCAAAGAAGGTACCGACATTTATTTTGCGCGCCAGATGGTCAATGAGCGCATAACACAGGCACGCGACAAATTGCCTTTGGGTGTGACACCTACCATGGGGCCAATCGCCACGGGTCTGGGGGAGATTTATCTGTGGACCGTCGAAGCAGACAAGCGTGCAAAAAAAGCCGATGGCTCACCGTACACCGATACGGATCTGCGCGAGATACAGGACTGGGTGATCAAACCTCAGTTACGCAATGTCT